>JANNRX010000483.1:0-4858 GCA_031401875.1 Hyphomicrobiales bacterium
CTTCAACGGCATCCGGTGTGAGCTTATCAAGGAATCGATACATCACCTCGCGCCAGGTCCAGAAGGAATCACCCGAGGGGCCGCGTCGTTCCGCAAGCCCAGCCATGCCACGCTGGAAGGTATGGCTGTGCAGATTGGGAAGTCCCGGCAGAGCCGCGCCCTTCACCCGTATTGCCCCTTCTGCAGGCCCTCCCACAGACGTGATCATCCCGTCTTGCAGGCGCACAGCAACATTGCGCTGCCAGCCCTCCGGCAGATAAGCGTGCTCAAAAAGGAAGGTACTGGCAGCCATGCGGTCTCTGTTGTGAAAAAACGATCAGGAGGTATCATACAGAGCCACGCGAGCGACGCAATTCTTGTATAGACAATTGGCAAATTGCAGATGCGCCAATGCGGCACTTTACGAAATTTCCCGATATGATACGTCTATACAAATACCTGAGGCCATCCGATGTTTGACGTGATCTGGAAAAATGCGCAACTCGCAACACTTGCCCTGAAAAATGGCAACGGCCTTGGCCTCATCCAGAGCGGCGCCATCGCCTGCAAGGATGGTCGCATCGCTTACGTCGGTCCGCAAGATGCTCTTCCAGGGCAGACAGCGCGACGGATCATCGATTGCGAAGGCAGGCTGATCACGCCAGGGCTGATCGATTGCCATACGCATCTGGTGCATGGCGGCGACCGGGCGCATGAGTTCGAATTGCGGCTTGCAGGCGCATCCTATGAAGAGATCGCAAAAGCGGGTGGCGGCATCGCCTCCACCATGCGCGCCACGCGGACGGCGAACGAGGCGGAACTGGTCCGCAGCGCCCTGCCCCGTCTCGATCATGTGATCGCGGAAGGTGTCACCACCATCGAAATAAAATCCGGCTATGGCCTGGATGTTGAAACCGAGATGCGTTGCCTGAGGGCGGCGCGTGCGCTCGCAGCCGAACGTGATGTCAGCATTGTCACGACATTTCTGGGGGCCCATGCGCTGCCGCCTGAAGCGGAAGGCAACAAGGATCGCTACATCGATTGTGTCTGCAACGAAATGTTGCCCGCCATCGCGCAGGCAAATCTTGCTGATGCTGTTGACGGTTTCTGCGAAGGTATCGCCTTTTCATCCACACAGATGATGCGGGTTTTCGAGGCGGCCAAGCGCTTCGGCCTGCCCGTGAAGCTGCATGCCGATCAGCTCTCCAACCTGCATGGTGCAAAACTGGCGGCGGATCACGGCGCGCTCTCGGCGGACCATCTCGAATATACCGACGAGGCGGGAGCCGCCGCGCTTGCGCAAGCAGGAACGGTTGCGGTGCTGCTGCCGGGCGCGTTCTACATGCTGCGCGAGAAGCAGCTGCCGCCCGTCGAAGCGTTGCGCAGGCATGGCGCAGCCATCGCGCTTGCCACCGATTGCAACCCCGGCACATCGCCGCTGACCTCTCTCCTGCTGACCATGAACATGGGGGCAACTCTGTTTCGCCTCACGGTCGACGAATGCATTGCAGGCGTCACGCGTGAGGCCGCCCGCGCACTGGGACGCCTCGACCGCATTGGCACACTCGAAGCGGGCAAGGATTGCGATCTCGCGATCTGGAATGTCACACGCCCGGCGGAGCTTGTCTACCGCATCGGCTTCAATCCGCTGCATCGGCGCGTCCGGAGAGGCTCATGAGCACGACCATCGTTCTGAAACCCGGCGAAACCAGCCTTGCCGACTGGCGCGCGATCTATCGCGGCGCAGATTGCCGGATTGATCCCGCCAGCCGTCCGCGGGTCGAGGCCAGCGCGCGTGTCGTTGAGGCCATCATTGCCAAGGGAGACGCCGTTTACGGCATCAACACAGGCTTTGGAAAGCTCGCGCAAGTGCGGATCGGCAAAGAGGATCTCGGCACGCTTCAACGCAACATCGTGCTCTCGCATGCGGCCGGCGTTGGCGCGCCACTTCCCGCTCCTGTCGTCCGCCTGATCATAGCGTTGAAGCTCGCGAGCCTGGCGCAGGGCGCATCCGGCGTCCGGTTGTCGACTTTGGATCATCTCGCGGCCTGTCTGGAGAAAGGGCTCATTCCCGTCATCCCCGGACAGGGCTCCGTCGGCGCGTCCGGCGATCTGGCACCGCTGGCCCATATGACGGCGGCGATGATGGGCGTCGGCGCATTTCTCGTTGATGGCCATGCGGCAGAAGCTGAAACGGCCCTGAAGAATGCAGGCCTTCAGCCCCTCGTTCTGGGGCCGAAAGAAGGCCTTGCGATGCTGAACGGCACGCAGGTCTCCACGGCGCTGGCACTCGCGGGTCTCTTCGAGGCCGAAACGATCTTCCGCGCGGCACTCGTCACCGGTGCGCTTTCGACCGATGCGGCGAAAGGGTCGGATGGGCCTTTTGATGCACGCATCCATGCGCTTCGTCGCCACAAGGGCCAGATCGAAGCGGCGGATGCCCTGCGCGAACTGATGCGAGGCAGCGTCATCCGCGCCTCGCATCTGACAGGCGATGAACGGGTGCAGGACCCCTATTGTCTGCGCTGCCAGCCGCAGGTCATGGGAGCCTGCCTCGATCTGCTCAGGCAGGCCGCGACAACGCTTGGCATCGAGGCCAACGGTGTCACGGACAATCCGCTTGTCTTCACAGACACCGGCGAGGTAATTTCCGGCGGTAATTTCCATGCCGAGCCTGTGGCCTTCGCCGCCGATATGATTGCGCTGGCGCTTTGCGAAATAGGTTCCATCGCGGAGCGCCGCATCGCCATGCTGGTGGACCCCGCATTGTCGGGCTTGCCCGCTTTTCTCACGCCAAGGCCGGGGCTGAATTCCGGCTTCATGATCCCGCAGGTTACAGCCGCAGCCCTCGTCTCGGAAAACAAACAGATGGCTTATCCGGCCAGCGTCGATTCCATTCCGACATCGGCCAATCAGGAGGATCATGTCTCCATGGCGGCGCATGGCGCGCGTCGGCTGCTTGCCATGGCAGCGAACACCGCGCATGTCATCGGCATCGAGGCGCTCGCCGCCGTGCAAGGCTGCGATTTCCACGCACCGTTGGCGACAAGCCCCCGCCTCGAAAATGTGCGCAAGACACTGCGCGCCCGTGTGCCGCATCTCGATGAGGACCGCTATTTTGCACCCGATATCGCAGAGGCAAGAGCGCTTGTCGTTTCGGGCGCTTTCGCCGAAGCGGCGGGCGGCAGCCTGCCGATGGTCGGCTGAGACAGGAGATTGAGCATGGCAGCAACCCCTTCGGACTGGCTGGAGATCAGGCGTGGTGACGCACCGCTGGTCGTCAGCATTCCCCATACCGGAATCACAATTCCAGCCGAGTATCAAGCGGGTCTCGTCTCGCCCTGGCTGGCACGCAAGGATTGCGACTGGTGGATCGAAACGCTGTATGATTTTGCGGCGAAACTCGACGCAACCGTCATCCGCACGTCGATCTCCCGCACGGTGATTGACGTGAACCGCGAGCCCTCAGGGGCGTCGCTTTATCCTGGCCAGTTCACAACAGGTCTCTGTCCGACAACAACATTTGACGGCGAAGCCCTTTACCAGGACGGCCTTGCACCTGATGAGCGCAGCATTGCCCAGCGCAAGCAAACCTATTTCGATCCCTATCACGCAGCGCTGCGCACCGAGATCACGCGGCTGCGCGCCAGCCATCCCACCGTCGTGCTCTACGATTGCCATTCAATACGCTCGGTTATCCCAAGCCTGTTCGAGGGAACGCTGCCCCATTTCAACATCGGCACCAACGCGGGCGCGTCCTGTGATCCGAGACTGACCGCTGAGATCGCCGCACATTGCGCAGCGAGCGGCATGAGCCATGTCGTCAACGGACGCTTCAAGGGCGGTACCATCACGCGCACCTATGGCGATCCGGCCAAGGGCGTCCATGCCGTACAGATGGAGCTGGCGTGCCGCGCCTACATCGATGAACCGCTCGGACCTGTCAGTGAGGCACTCTGGCCCACGCCCTATGAAGCAGCCTATGCCGCGCCAACCCGCGCGACGCTGACCCATATCCTTCAATCCTGCCGCGCTTTTGCGCTGAGCCAGAACAAACAGGAGACACCATGACCCGCCTCGACAATGCCCGCGTCATCCGCGCGCCGCGTGGCACGGAGCTTTCCGCCAAGAGTTGGCTCACCGAAGCGCCCTTGCGCATGCTGATGAACAACCTCGACCCCGGCGTTGCGGAGAATCCCGCCGAACTGGTGGTCTATGGCGGCATCGGTCGTGCCGCGCGTGACTGGGACAGCTTCGACCGCATCGTTGCGGCCCTGCGCAAACTGGAAGCCGATGAGACGCTGCTCGTGCAATCGGGCAAACCCGTCGGTGTGTTCAAAACCCATGCGGATGCGCCGCGCGTGCTGATCGCCAATTCAAACCTCGTGCCGCATTGGGCGACCTGGGAACATTTCAACGAACTCGATCGCAAGGGACTGATGATGTACGGCCAGATGACGGCGGGCTCCTGGATTTACATCGGCACGCAGGGCATCGTGCAGGGCACGTATGAAACCTTCGTCGAGATGGGCCGCAAGCATTATGGCGGCGATCTTTCCGGCAAATGGATCCTGACAGCGGGCCTTGGCGGCATGGGCGGCGCCCAGCCGCTCGCCGCGACGATGGCCGGTGCTTCGTGCCTCGCCATCGAATGCCAGCCGAGCCGGATCGAGATGCGTCTGCGCACCGGGTATGTCGACCGCCGCGCCGATACGCTCGACGAGGCGATGGCGATCATCGAAGAGAGCGTGAAGGCGAAGAAGCCGATCTCGGTCGGCCTCCTCGGCAATGCCGCCGACATCCTGCCCGAAATGCTGCGCCGGAAGATCCGCCCCGACGTCGTCACCGACCAGACATCGGCGCACGATCCGGTCAACGG
>JANNRX010000484.1:0-2413 GCA_031401875.1 Hyphomicrobiales bacterium
TTCAGCACTCGGTGCAGTTCGATCATGCGCACGCACATCATGGCGAGATACGCCATCATGTCGTTTTCCTTCAGGAACCCGCGCATGGCGCGCAGCATCTCCGCCGCATCCGTATTGCCGGACTGCATGACCTCGTCGAAGGCACGCTCGGCGTTGTCGTTCCAGTGCCAGGTGTCCTCGAACGCTTCGATCTGGCTCTGGCTGTCGATGCCATCGGGCGATTTGAACAGCACATTGTAATTGGCGTTCGAGTTGAAGGGCGGATCGAGATAGATCAGGTCGACGCTCTCGTCCGCCACATGATCACGCAGGATGGCAAGGTTATCGCCGTACCAGAGGGTATTCTTGCCGGTTGCTGTCATCACTGAATCGTAGCCTTTTCAGCCCACAGGCTTGCGTGACAGCAAGCAGCGCGTCAAGCCTTGCCTCTCCTGTCATTCCCGACCATGTCCGGCGTAGCCGGATCATGAGATCGGGAATCCAGCATAAAGTGCCTTCTGCACTATGATCTTGCCGCCTTCGGCGAACCGTTGCGCTGGATTCCAGATACCGTTCCGCTATCGCTCCACGGTTCTGGAATGACACCTCACCACCACCGCTTTACCCGCCCCGCATACTCCCGCCAGCTGTCGCCGAAGCGTGCCGCGAGATGGGCCTCCTCGCGCACCACAGCGAGATATTCGAGGCCGACAAACAGGAGCGGCACGGCAACGAGCCGCCAGAGGCTGCCTGTTGCCAGCGCCAGGCCGAAGAAGGCGATCAGCGCGGCGAGATACATCGGGTTGCGCGTCCGGTTATAGAGCCCGAAGGTGACCAGCGTCTCGGCCCGCGCTGTCGGATCAAAGGGCGTGCCAGCACCCGCAAAACTCCTGATAGCCAACCAGCCCACGGTGACGCCCGTTGCCACAAGTGCCCAGCCGACGGGAGGCAACAGCGCATCCACGATTTCGCTCAGGTCCGGGAAGGGCAGTGGCACAACCCATGCGAGCAGCCATGGCAGAAGGAGAGCCAGTCCATAGAGAATGGGCGGCCAGTGGATGGTGTTGGGACGTTCGCTCCACTGTTGCATTGATCGCTTCTCCGCTTGCTTTACTGTCATGGAGTATAGAGGCGGAATGGCTCTTGGATAGGTCAGTAATACTGCTATATCTGGATGCCTTCTCAGGGAGAAAGACACATGCTTGCCAATGCCCCGCGCGGCTTCAACTTCGATCTTGGTGAAACCGCTGATGCCATCCGCGACACGGTGAGCAGTTACGCGCAGGACAAGATCGCGCCGCTGGCCGCCAGGATCGACAAGGAGGACTGGTTCCCCCGTCATCTCTGGCCTGAAATGGGCGCACTCGGCCTGCATGGCATCACGGTGGAAGAGGAGTGGGGCGGTGCTGGCCTCGGCTATCTCGAACACAGCATCGCCATGGAAGAGATTTCCCGTGCCTCTGCCTCCGTCGGCCTCAGCTACGGCGCGCATTCCAATCTCTGCGTCAACCAGTTGCGCCGCTGGGGCACGGATGCGCAGAAGAAGCGCTACCTCGAAAAACTCGTGACAGGCGAGCATCTGGGGGCACTCGCCATGTCCGAGCCGGACGCCGGATCGGATGTTGTCTCCATGAAGCTGCGGGCCGAGAAAAAGGGTGATCGCTACATCCTCAACGGCTCCAAGATGTGGATCACCAACGGCCCCTCGGCGGATACGCTGATCATCTATGCCAAGACGGATATGGCGGCGGGCCCCCGCGGCATCACGGCGTTTTTGGTCGAGAAGGGCTTCAAGGGCTTCTCCATCGCCCAGAAGCTGGACAAGCTCGGCATGCGTGGCTCCGAGACGGGTGAACTGGTGTTCCAGGATTGCGAAGTGCCGGAAGAGAACATCATGGGCGGCCTCGGCAAGGGCGTGAACGTGCTGATGTCCGGCCTCGATTACGAACGCGCGGTTCTCGCTGCCGGGTCGCTCGGTATCATGCAGGCCTGCATGGACGTGGTGATGCCCTACATCCACGAGCGCAAGCAGTTCGGCAAGGCCATCGGCGAGTTCCAGCTGGTGCAGGGAAAAATCGCCGATATGTATGTGACGATGAACAGCTGCAAGGCTTACGTCTATGCGGTGTGCAAGGCCTGCGACCGGGGCGAAACCACGCGCGAGGACGCGGCGGGTGCCATCCTGATTGCCGCCGAGAAAGCGACGCAGATGGCGCTTGATGCCATCCAGCTGCTCGGCGGCAACGGCTACATCAACGATTATCCGACGGGGCGGCTGCTGCGTGACGCGAAGCTCTATGAGATCGGCGCGGGTACGAGCGAGATCAGGCGGATGCTGATCGGGCGGGAGCTGTTCGCGAAGCAGGCGTGAGGGTTCATGTTCGATATCACAAAGTTTGATTTCTGGTCTGCCGTCGCCTTCGTGATTCCTGGG
>JANNRX010000485.1:0-1846 GCA_031401875.1 Hyphomicrobiales bacterium
CTCAAGGTGATCATGCCCTATACGGCAGCCGATGCGAAAGGCCTGCTCAAGGCCGCGATCCGCGATCCCAACCCGATCATCTTTCTCGAAAACGAAATCCTCTACGGCCAATCGTTCCAGGTGCCCAAGGGCGATCACGTGCTGCCCATCGGCAAGGCGCGCATCGATCGCCTCGGCAAGGATGTCACCATCGTCTCCTACAGCATCGGCATGACCTATGCCCGCAAGGCGGCGGATATTCTGGCGAGCGAAGGCATCGAAGCGGAGATCATCGACCTGCGCACGATCCGCCCGATGGACATCGAGACGGTGGTGGCTTCGGTGATGAAGACCAACCGTTGCGTCGCGGTGGAAGAAGGCTTCCCGCAATCGGGTGTGACAGCGGAAATCGGTATGCGGATCATGGAAGCGGCCTTCGATTATCTCGATGCGCCGGTGATCCGCATCACCGGCAAGGATGTGCCGATGCCGTATGCCGCGAATCTTGAAAAGCTGGCATTGCCGAATGTGGCGGAGGTTGTGGCTGCGGCTAAAGCTGTGTTGTATCGGTGAAGTCGAAGTTACAGTAGGGTTGATCATCATGCCCACGCCATCATCGAAACCGGCGACCTACGCCGACCTTGAGAAGGTCCCGCCCCATCTGGTGGCGGAGATCATCCATGGTGTTCTGGAGACGCATCCGCGGCCATTGCCACGGCATGGCATTGTTGCAAACGCATTAGGGTTCGAGGTTACCGGCCCCTTCCAGAAGGGGCGCGGCGGTCCGGGTGGCTGGATATTCATCACAGAACCGCAATTGCATCTCGGGCCTCATGTATTGGTGCCGGACCTGGCAGGTTGGCGGCGTGAGCGGATGTCATCGCTTCCGCAGCATGTCGGCATCACGATCAGTCCTGACTGGGCTTGCGAAATCCTGTCCCCATCGACCGCAAAGATTGACCGGGAAGCGAAGCTGCCGATCTACGCAGAGTACGGCGTTGGTCATGTCTGGCTGATCGATCCTGATCGACGTTTTATTGATGCCTACTGCAATGTCGTTGGCAAATGGATGCTTGTCGGCACTGCGACTGGAGATAGTGATGTCTCATTGCCCCCATTCGATGCGATTACTTTCTCGATGAGCGATCTCTTCCCGTTTGACCCGTCATCCGCTGACAAACCGACCCAAGGCTAAACCCAATGCCCACCAACATCCTCATGCCAGCCCTCTCGCCCACGATGGAAAAAGGCAACCTAGCGAAATGGCTGAAAAAGGAAGGCGACGTGATCAAAGCCGGTGATATGCTCGCCGAGGTTGAGACGGACAAAGCTACGATGGAGCTGGAGAGTTTCTTCGCCGGCACGTTGCTGAAAATATTTTCCACTGCGGGCGCACAGGTCGCCATCGGCGATCCGCTCTGTGCGATCGGCAAGCCCGGCGAGATCGTCGCCGCACCCGAGCCCAAACCCGTCGCGCCCACTGCCGTAGCAGCGAGCGCCAGCGAGCCAAAACCCGCCTCCGCTCCCATGGCGGCCGGCACCAGCGCGTCGAATCCCGCTCCTGCCCCGACTCCTCCTGCCCTTTCGCCCGCTCCTCCCGGTGGCCGCGTTCGCATCTCCCCGCTCGCGCGGAAACTCGCCGCGGAAAAGAAAATCGACGTCACTCGCGTCACGGGCACTGGCCCAGGCGGCCGCATTGTCCGCGCCGACATCCTTACCGCAGAGAAAAATCCTCCGGCGGCGAAAACGGGATCGGGCAGCACCTTCACCGGCGGCGCCCTCTCGGCCCGTGGCCCCGTGCAAGAAGAACGCCTCGTGCCTGTTTCAACCATGCGCGGCGTCATTGCCAAGCGCATGCTCGAGTCCA
>JANNRX010000486.1:0-5372 GCA_031401875.1 Hyphomicrobiales bacterium
GCCCTGATTGCCGATGGCTTGCTCTGGATTGCTTCGCTTCGCTCGCAATGACGGATGGTGGCTTCGAGAAGGCATTCAGCCATCTTTCCGCCCCAGCATCGTGTTTTCTCCACCCTATGAAGAAGCTCGTTGTCCCTCTCCTCACAATTCTCCTCGCAGGGTGTCAGCTCTACGCAGGCAGCGGAGCGCTGGTTTCGGACGGTCGCAACACGACGATCCGCTCCAGCTCCATCGAGGCCTCGCCGGACCGCGGCATCGTGAGTGAGCGCCGCCGCACGGATATTCGCAGCGAGCCGCTGTTCTGATCGGGTTTAAACCGCAATCCCCTCAAACAACCGCCGGTTTGCTTCCGGGATAGCCACAGGCTTGCTGCTGGCGCGCTCCACATAGACATGCGTGTAGGTGCACAGCGCCACGCAGGGGCTGGCACCGGCGCGGAACAGGCCGAGGCGGTAGGTGACGCTGCTGCGACCCAGACGTTCCACCGCCATGCCCACTTCCAACTGCTCTGGAAAGGCCACGCTGTCGAAATAGACGCAGCCGGTTTCCGCCACCAGGCCGACGATGGGCGAGGTGGCGGGATCGAGCAATCCGGCCTCGATGAGGTGGCGGTTCACGGCAGTGTAGAAATAGCTGTAATAGACCACGTTGTTGACGTGGCCGAAAACGTCGTTGTCATGCCATCGCGTATCGATGGCGATGAAATGACGGAAGGCGCTGCGGGGCAGGGGCGCTTTGCGGTTGGTATTGACGGTGAAAGCTGTCATGGGGCTTTTTCGCTTACCGCCGCGCACAAGACAAGGTTGCATTCTTGAGCACGACGCAGCAATGAGGTCAGCGCCATGACCCATCCTGCCTCCGTCACGCTTACACCGCCGTTGCACCCACTCATGGGGCGCGTGGTGCTGCCCGGTTCCAAATCCATCACCAACCGGGCGCTTTTGCTGGCGGCACTTGCCAAAGGGCGTAGCGTGCTGACCGGTGCACTCAAGAGCGATGACACGGCACGCATGGCAGAAGCACTGGGCGCCATGGGGGTTTCCGTGCTGGAACCGGACGCCACCACCTTCGTGGTTGAGAGCAGAGGCCGCTTGCAAAAACCGGATGCGCCGCTGTTTCTTGGCAATGCAGGCACTGCAACGCGGTTTCTGACGGCGGCTGTGGCGCTTGTCGATGGCGATGTGGTGGTGGATGGCGATGCGAACATGCGCAAGCGTCCGATCAGGCCGCTGGTCGAGGCACTGGCGCAACTCGGCGTGAAAGCCGAGACGCCGACCGGTTGTCCGCCCGTGCGGGTGCATGGAACAGGCTTGATCACGGGGCGTCGCGTCGAGATTGATGCCAGCCTTTCCAGCCAGTATGTCTCGGCTCTCCTGATGCTGGCGGCGCGGGGCGAACAAGCGATCGAAGTGGCATTGACCGGCGATCATATCGGTGCGCGGGGCTATATCGATCTGACGAGTGCGGCCATGGCGCATTTTGGTGCCCGGCCGGTGCAATCTTCTCCCGGCCTCTGGATCGTGCAGCCCACGGGATATACGGCTGCTGATATGCGGGTGGAGCCGGATGCTTCTGCCGCGACCTATCTCTGGGCGGCTGAGGCACTCACGGCGGGGCGCATCGATCTTGGCCTTGAGGCTGCAAGCTTCACCCAGCCTGATGCGAGGGCGCATGCGATGATTGCAGCCTATCCGCAGATGCCTGCCGTGATTGAAGGATCGCAGATGCAGGACGCCATTCCCACGCTTGCTGTGATGGCGGCGTTCAACCAGTGGCCCGTGCGGTTTACGGGCATCGAGAACCTGCGCGTCAAGGAGTGCGATCGTATTCGCGCGCTGTCCGAGGGTCTGAACCGCATCGCGCCGGGGCTTGCGCGGGAGGAGGGCGATGATCTTGTCATCTCTGGCGATCCAGCATTGGCGGGAAGGCGCGTCTCCGCCGAGATCGAAACCTTTGATGATCATCGCATTGCCATGAGCTTCGCGCTGGCGGGGCTGCTGGTAGGGGGGATCCGAATTGTCGATCCGTCTTGCGTGCGCAAAACCTATCCGGCCTATTGGGATGACCTGAAGGCGTTGGGCGTGGAGATGCGGTTCGAGAGCTGAGTTTTTGCCGTCATTGCGAGGAGGCAAAGCCGACGAAGCAATCCAGAGAAGACGCTTCAACAGGCGCAGCCGCTGTGACTTTTGCTGATTTCCTGGTCTGGATTGCTTCGCTGCGCTCGCAAAGACGTGGAGCGTCTGCGACTTCTTCAATAGCAAGTTCCAAACAGAACCTATTCCGGTTTCTGCTCTGGAACACCCAGTGCATCGGCCAGCCGCTGCTTTGCGCTTCCGGGCTTCAGCGGCTTCTGCTGGCTCTCGTGGGGCGCCCAGCCGGAAAGCCAGATGATCTCGAACGTGGCGCGGATGCGGCCATCGGCATCGGCAAAGCGACGGGTGTAGATTTCGGCGGCCTTCAGCATCACGGCGCGGCGCGTGAAGCGTCTGCTGCGGGCAGCAAGCGTGTTGGTTGCACCCATGGCGCGAAGGTCCGCCATCAACCGGAACATGTCGGCATAGCGGACGGTGAGGCTCTCGCTATCAGCGACAGGAAGCGCGAAACCGGCGCGCTGCAACAGGCCCCCCATGTCGCGCACATCGGCGAAAGGAAACACGCGCGGGCTGACGCCACCGGTGATCTCGCTTTCCGCCTCGGTGAAGCATTGGCGCAATTCGGTCAGCGTAGCTCCGCCGGCAAGACAGCCGATAAAGAGGCCATCGGGCTTCAAGGTCCGGCGGATCTGGACCAGAGCTCCCGGCAGATCATTGGCATGCTGCAATGCCAGGCCGGACGTGATGAGATCAACGCTGGCAGGAGCAAAGGGTTGTGCCTCTATATCGGCGACCGCAGCATGGCTGCCAGTGCCCGTCATGGGAGCGGCACGAAGCAGGTGCGAATCCGGCCTGACACGGCGCAGTTGCAGGGCCATGCTGTCATCCGCTGTCCCCAGATCAAGCATCAGCGGAAACGGACGCAGCACGGGCTGGAGCCGTTCTGCCAGATCCTCTGCCACGCGCTTCAGAAGGAAATCCGCGCCCTCATGCAGCCGCATCCGCCGCGCCGCGCGGGCGCGCATGGTTTGCCGGTCAAAAAGCAGTGGTGCATCTGTCATTTCAGGACGTTCTATGGGGCTCGCCTGATGGATCGTAAAGCGCCATAATGATCATCATGGAGCAATCAGGCACACCACGTTCAAACCAGCCACGTGTTGCGGAAGCAGTTGTGGTTGGGCCCCAGTCTTGGGCCTCGCGCCTCTCCCATGTTTTTCGCCGTAGCAGGGCCGGGCTTGTCGATCTGGTCTATCCGCCTCAATGCGTTGTCTGCGGCGCCATTACAGCGGAACCTGCCACGCTCTGCGCATCATGCTGGCGCAATATGCCCTTCATCACGCGGCCTTTCTGTGAAAGGCTCGGCACGCCTTTTGCGACGGATATCGGCGGTTTATTGCTGTCGCCTGCGGCGATTGCGGATCCGCCGGTTTTCGGGCGGGCACGTGCCGTTGCCCATCACAACGGCGCGGCCCGCGAGCTTGTGCACAAGCTCAAGTATAACGACAGGCAGGAGCTTGCTGTGGCGATGGCAAGCATGATGGCGAGTGCTGCCAGTGACGTGATTGTGGATGCCAGCGTCATCATTCCCATTCCCCTGCACTGGACAAGGCTTTGGCAGCGCCGTTTCAATCAGGCGGCGGCACTTGCCAATCGGCTTGGCCACCACACTGGTTTGCCCGTTGAACCTGTGTATCTGCGGCGTCGCAAGCGCACCCGCATGCAGGTCGGGCTGACACGCGCGCAACGCCAAGACAACCTGCAAGGCGCTTTCATCGTACCAGAAGAAGTAAAGCCCGCACTCAAGGGTCAGCATGTCCTCCTGGTGGACGATGTGATGACCACAAGCGCGACGGGCAACGCCGCAGCGCGCATCCTGCTGCGTGGCGGAGCAGCTTCTGTCGATATTGTGACTTTCGCCAGAGTTGTATCAACAAATGATTTTGTACAATAATAGAAAAAACAAAAAGGATTCGTGGATGCCTGATGTGACAATCTACACCAAAGAACACTGCCCCTATTGCCATGCTGCCAAATCGCTTTTGACCAAGAAAAATGTTCAATTTACTGAAATTGCAATTATTTCTGCCGAACAGCAGGCCGAAATGGCCAAGAAAGCAGGTGGTCGCAGCACGGTTCCGCAGATATGGATCGGTACACGCCATGTCGGAGGATGCGATGACCTGCATGCGCTCGAATACAGCGGTGAGCTCGACAAGCTGTTAAAGACAGCGTGATTGCTCCGGTTTTCAGGGCATTTCCAGGACTGCGTCGCTGTGATGCTTCACGCGGGAGACTGAAACGTGCACAGTGCGAAGCATGATCAAATATGCGCTCCAGTGTGAGAGGGGACATGGCTTTGAAAGCTGGTTCCCCTCGTCTGATGACTATGATGCGCAAGTGCGCCGCGGTCTTGTCGAATGTCCGCAATGCGGTTCTCTCCTGATCCAGAAACAGATCATGGCCCCTCATCTGCGCTTGCAGAGCACACAAGAGCCAGCCTCTCGACAGCAAGGCTCCCTTGAGCCTGTGCCTGCTGAGATGACTGGGGATGAACAGCTCACAGCGCTTCCTGCCGAATCCATGCTGAAACTCAGGACCATGATCCGCGAAATGCATGCCCATGTGCAGGCCAATACGGAGGATGTGGGCGCGCAGTTTGCTGAAGAGAGCCGCAAAATTCATTATGGAGAGAGCGAAGAACGCGGTATTCGCGGCAAGGCGACACAAGAGGAAGCCAGGGAATTGCATGAGGAGGGGATCAGTTTTCTCCCTCTTCCCCCGTTGCCGGATGATCAGAACTGATCAGAGCCCGCCGAGGCTGACCTTACCGCGCTGATCGAGTGCACGCATGCGGGTGTCATAACTTGCCCAGTTCGCACGGCTTTTGAGTTTTTTGCCACTGGCCAATCGTTTTGCCGCCTGTTGCGTACCGATGGCAATTCCCATGCGCGTGATATCCGAACGGAAGCCAAATGTCGGTTCCGGAATGCTTCCGGTAACGGGGTATCCGACGGAAGCAAGATGCTGGCGAACGCGCTCGCAATAGCGCACGGAAAGCACGGAGAAGCGGTTTTCGCCATGTCCCGCGCGGTATTTCATGGCAGCGGTGCAGATGTCGCCCTTGCCCAGCCGCCAGGCACCTGCGAGGTATTTGACACCAAGGCGAATATTGGTTTCGGGCTCCGAAAGGGTTTCAACCGGGCCTTGCAATCCCAGCAATCGTGCCGTCGGGGGCATGATTTGCATCAGGCCGTATTCACCATCCTTGCCGCGCGCATT
>JANNRX010000487.1:0-24190 GCA_031401875.1 Hyphomicrobiales bacterium
GCAAGAAACTGCACCACAGCCTCGTCACTCAGGGCAAGCACTTGCAGTGACGGCGAAGGTTCGAGCGCGCCCAGAATGGCAAGGGACCAACCTCGCAAAGGCCCCCGTTCATGGCGCGGTACGGCAAGCAGATTGCCAATCACCTCGATCGGGATCGCGGCTGCAAAATCGTCGATGAGATCGACCTGCTGTTTTGCCGCCATTGCCTCCAGAAGATCATCGACCAGTGTCAGCAGACCCGGCTCCATATCAGCAATGGCGCGGGGCGTGAGGGCTGCCGAAATAAGCCGCCGCACCTGTGTATGCAACGGCGGGTCATTAAACACGAGACTAGTCGTGTGATGCGCATAGGTTGGAGTGTTGCCAAATTTTGGCAGAAACTCGATCCTTTTGTCGGAACTGAACGTCGTCGTATCACGGTAGACAGCCACCAGATCGCGATACCGTGTCAGCAGATAGGAACCATCTGGCATGAGACGGATGGGCGTTTCTTCCCGCAGCCGACGGTAGACCGGATAAGGATCATCATAGAACGCCTGATCCAGTTTTCTCAGGTCGAAATCATCCCTTTTCAGTGTGGCAGGCAAGCGCATGACAACCCTCCCCAATGGCTAAGCCATCGCATGGACACGCAAAAGACCGGCGTTTGACGCGAGTTAATAATTGACAAACCGCTTGGTTAGTTAATTAAGATAGGCCGTGAGGAAATCCCATGCAACTCAAGAGTTTTGCCGAAAATCACTGGTACACCGGACACGGCGAACCTGTTGAAGTCGCCAGTGCAATCACGGGAAATACCATTGCACGTGTCAGCAGCGACGGGCTCGATGTGGGGGCGATGGTTCGCTACGCACACGACATTGGCGGGCCAGGCCTACGCAAGCTGACGTTCCACCAGCGGGCTGATTTGCTCAAGCGTCTTGCGCAATATCTGACAACCCACAAGGAAGTGCTTTACGCCTTGTCATTCGACACCGGCGCGACACGGGCCGATGGCTGGATTGACATTGATGGCGGCATCGGGACTCTGTTCGTCTTTGCCTCCAAGGGCAAACGCGAGCTGCCGAACGAAACTTTCCTGATCGACGGTGACGTCGAGAACCTGTCAAAGACGGGAAGCTTCATCGGGCGCCATGCCTATGTGCCGCGTGAAGGGCTGACAGTCCAGATCAACGCCTTCAACTTTCCGGTCTGGGGCATGCTTGAAAAGCTGGCTCCCTCCATTCTTGCCGGCATGCCGGTGATCGTCAAACCAGCAACGGCAACAGCGTATGTGGCTGAAGCGGCGGCGCGGCTGATCATCGAGAGCGGTATCCTGCCACCTGGCGCGTTGCAATTCATCTGTGGGGCCACGCATGATCTTTTCGATCATCTGACCGGGCAGGACATGGTGGGCTTCACCGGTTCCATCGATACATCGACGCGGTTGCAAAACCATCCCGGAATTCTCAGGAATGCGGTTCACTTTGCCGCCGAACGGGATTCTCTCAACTGTTCGATCCTGGGGCCGGACGTAACCCCTGAAGCGCCGGAATTCGAGATCTTCATCAAGGAAGTGGTGCGGGAAATGACGGCGAAGGCCGGGCAGAAATGCACCGCGATCCGCCGCATCATCATCCCGGAAAACCGGACGGAAGTGATCGCATCCGCTCTTCGTGAGCGACTCACCAAGATCAAAATAGGCGATCCGCGCCTTGAAACCACGCGCATGGGTCCGCTGGCGTCGCAGGCGCAAAGACGCGACGTTCGGCAACAGATCGAGCACCTCCGGCAAGAAGCCGAGATCATTTTCGGTGATCCCGAGCAGGTGTCCGTGGAGGGTGCGGATTCGCACAATGGGGCCTTCCTGTCCCCCATCCTCATGCTGACCAAAGATGCAAAAACAGCGCGTGCCGTGCATTCGCTGGAGGCCTTCGGGCCCGTAGCGACGCTTGTTCCGTACACCGATCTTGATCAGGCCGTGACACTGGCCAAGCGCGGCGAAGGCAGCCTGGTGGGCTCCCTCGTGACGCATGACCCACAAGTTGCACGGCATGTCATTTTTGGCGCGGCAGCCTTTCACGGGCGCATGCTGATTCTGGACCGCGATTGCGCCAGGGAATCCACTGGCCACGGCTCTCCCATGCCGCATCTGGTTCATGGCGGGCCAGGCCGTGCGGGCGGGGGCGAGGAGCTTGGCGGTATCCGCGCCGTGAAGCATCACATGCAGCGCATCGCTCTCCAGGGCTCTCCTGCCGTTATCTCGGATCTGTTGAAGAGCTGGGTCAAGGGCACCCCCGAAATTGAAAAAGCGGAGCACCCGTTTCGCTTTCCATTCGGGGAACTCTCGCTCGGCCAGAGCTTCCATTCAAAGGAGCGCGTGGTGACACTCGATGACATCGAGCATTTTGCGCATTTTACTGGCGACACATTTTATGCCCACATGGATGACGAGGCGGTGAAAGGCCATCCTTTCTTCCCGGGACGCGTCGCGCATGGCTATCTCTTGCTGGCCTTTGCCGCAGGGCTGTTCGTGGAGCCCGCACGCGGGCCTGTGCTTGCCAATTACGGTCTTGATAACCTGCGTTTCCTGAAACCGGTTGAACCGGGCGAAGCCATCAAGGTCCGCCTCGTTGTGAAAAGCAAATCGCTGCGCAATACGGAGTATGGCGAGGTGCGCTGGGATGTTCTGATCAGCAATGCCGCTGACGAGCCTGTGGCGACCTATGATCTCCTGACCATGAATGCGCATTGACGCTCACGGGTATATTCTCGCTCCGGGCTGTCCTCAGCTTCGAGCAATCAGTTTTTCGGCCAGCGGCAGCAAGGCGTGTTTCTGGATCTTGCCCGTCGCAGCTGCGGGCATCTGGGCCACGATGAAAATGTGTTGCGGTCGTTTGTAAGCCGCGAGTTTGTGGCCTGTGAATTCCTTGAGTGCCCCTGCATCAAGACCACTTCCGGAGGTGATCTCGACGAAGGCGATGATCTCCTCGTCGCCCTGAACACGACGCCCGATCACCGCGCATTGCACGACATCGGCATGGGCATTCAGCACCGTTTCGATCTCGGCCGGATAGACGTTGAAGCCGGAACGAATAATCATTTCCTTGGCGCGGCCAACGATGAAGAGATTGCCCTCCCGGTCGATGCGGCCCAGATCACCGGTGCGCAGAAAACCATCAGCGTCAAGCACAGCGGCTGTTGCTTCAGGGTTGCGATAATAGCCTTTCATCATGTTGGGACCCGCCAGCAGAAGCTCGCCGATTTCGCCCTCGCGCACCGGCTGGCTTTCACTATCCACGATCCGCAGTACCATGCCCGGCAGCAATGGGCCGACGCTGTCATCCTGCCGCGGGTCTGACAGCACGGTCTGCGCAATGGTCGGTGAGGTTTCCGTCAAACCATAGCCGTTGTTCAGGGGAATACCGAAACGACCTTCGATGCGACGCTTCCAGTCCAGATCAAGCGGCGCGCCGCCTGACGACATATAGCGCAATCGGGGTGCAAGCAGTGGCTCACCCCGGCCATCCAGATACTCAAGCAACTTGGCAAACATCGCTGGAACGCCCTGCATCACGGTGATGCCGTCCCGCAAAGCCGCTGCGAGCCTGGCAGGATCAAAGCGCGGCACGCAATGCAATGCCCCACCCGCCGTCAGCGTGCCATTGCCGGTTGAGGACAGCCCGAAGACGTGACTGATGGGCAATACACCATAGACGTGATCGGTCTGGGTCAACCCGCGCAGATGACCTGAGACGAAGGCCACAAACAGCATGCCGCGATGGGTCAGCATGACACCTTTGGGTTCGCCTGTCGTACCGGAGGTATAGATCACGGCCGCAACCTGAGTGGCATCCGCCGCCACGGGTTCGCTCGTGCTGTCGACATGGTGCAGGATACGCCAGATGCCGAAAGCCCCTTCAACCGGGGCCGAGGCAGCAAGGGCATCCGCATGGTGTTGTGCATCCTGCGATGCAGCGCTGGTGAACAGCACAAGTCTTGGCAGACAATGCGCTGATATCCGCTCGATCTCCGGTAACGCAAGCCGGGCGTTGATCATCACTGCCCAGGCATCAAGGCGGCTACAGGCATAAAGCGCGGCAACGGCGGCAACGCAGTTTTCAGCCACGATCATGACCCTGTCGCCGGGGCGCACAAGGGCTGCGATCAGTTGATGTTCGGCGGCGTCAATGGCGGCCCTGAACTCTGACCAGCACAGCCTTCTCCCATCAAAATCCACCAGCGCATCCGCATCAGGCCGCAGTGTGAACCAGCGCTCGACCGGCTCATGAATCCGCCGCCAGTGCTGCCAACCGGATGCATTGTCACTCATCCAGCATAATTCCGGATCATACCACGGGCGATGACCAGTTGCTGAATCTGCGTTGTCCCCTCGTAGATACGGAACAGGCGCACGTCGCGATAGAAACGCTCGATGCCATAATCCGCGATATAACCAGCTCCGCCGTGAATCTGGACAGCACGGTCCGCCACGCGCCCAACCATTTCGCTGGCAAACATCTTGCAACAGGAGGCTTCGATGCCGACATCCAGTCCGGCATCCTTGCGGCGCCCGGCATCCTCCACCATGCAGCGGGCAGCATAGGCTTCAGCACGGGAATCAGCCAGCATGGCCTGAATCAGCTGGAATTCTGCAATGGGCTGGCCGAACTGCTTGCGCTCCATGGCGTATTTCAGGGAATCAGCGATCAGGCGCTCGGCCACACCCACGCAGACCGCGCCGATATGCAGCCTGCCACGATCCAGCACTTTCATGGCTGTCTTGAAGCCTCGACCGGCATTTCCAGGACCACCAATAATGTTAGCGGCGGGTACACTCACATTTTCAAAAATGACATCGCAGGTATGGGTGCCCTTCTGGCCCATCTTCTTGTCCCATGGTCCGAGCGTGATGCCGGGACTTGCGGCATCTACGATAAAGGCAGAAACGCCGCTGGCACCTTTCTTCGTGGCATCTGTACGGGCGAACACAGTGAAAACACCCGCCTCAGGCGCATTGGTGATATAGCGTTTCACACCATTCAGAACGAAGTGATTCACCTCCTGGCGCGCTGATGTTTTCAACGAGGCTGCGTCTGATCCGGAATCCGGCTCCGTCAGGCAGAACGAGCCGATGACATCGCCTGCGGCAAGCTTGGGCAACCAGTATTCCTTCTGCTCTCTGGTGCCATCAATGACGATGCCCTGTGAGCCGATACCGTTGTTCGTTCCCAGCAGCGAGCGGAAGGCCGGAGAGGTTCCGCCCAATCGGAAAGCCACCTGAATTTCCTCGCTCATCGTCAGGCCAAGGCCACCGAATTCTTCAGGAATCGAGAGCCCGAACAGGCCCAGATCGCGCATTTCCTGGATCAGCTCTGGCGGAATGCGGTCCTCATCGGAAATCCGCTGCTCCTGCGGACGAAGCCGCTCACGAACAAATCTTTCAACCGTATCCAGAAGGTGCGTCAGTGTTTCAGCATCAAGCGGCATGGGCACCTTTAAAAATGGAATTGAATTTCACAATAAACATGCCATCATCATTTCTTGTCGTCAATCAAGCGAATGCCTCCAACACATGCCGTGCTTTTCGCGCGCTTGCGGTGTTCAGAAAATCATCAGGAAAGACCGTTCCATGGAAGAAGCTGTCATTGTCGCCGTCGCCCGCACCGCCATTGGTCGCGCCTTTAGAGGTGCCTTCAATGCAACACACGGTGCAGAGCTTGCGTCCTGTGCGCTTGATGCGGTGCGGGTCCGTGCAGCACTCAATCACGACGAGATCGAAGAAGTCGTGATGGGATGCGGCTACCCTGAAGGTGCAACCGGCGGAAACATCGCCCGCACCAGCAGCATTCGCGCTGGCATCACAACAGACGCATCAGGTGTCACCATCAGCCGCTTCTGCGCCTCTGGCCTCGATGCCATTGCCCATGCCGCACGACGCGTGACGATGGACCATGTTCCGGTGGCCTTGGCAGGCGGAGTGGAATCGATCAGCCTCGTGCAGCCCAACGTCAACCGCCATTCGCTGCGCAATCCTTGGATCGAGGCCAATATGCCGAGCGTCTACATGACCATGATCGAAACGGCGGATAATGTGGCAATGCGCTATGGCATCAGCCGTGAAGCGCAGGATGCTTTCGCCCTGGAAAGCCAGCGGCGCACGGCCGCCGCCCAGCAGGCGGGACGCTACCGCGACGAAATCGTGCCCCTGTCGGCACTCATGTCCGTCACGGACAAGGCCAGCGGTGAGGTGCGACAGGAGCAAGTCACGCTTTCCACAGATGAAGGCAACCGGCCTGAAACCACGCTGGAGGCTCTGGCAAAGCTTACCCCCGTGCGCGGAGACGCCGCGTTTGTAACCGCGGGCAATGCCAGCCAACTCTCGGATGGAGCGGCGGCTGTCGCCATCATGTCGGCCAGCGAAGCGGCGCGGCGCAATCTCACCCCGCTTGGTGCTTTCCGGGGCTATGCCGTCGCAGGCTGCAATCCCGATGAGATGGGTATCGGCCCTGTTTTTGCCGTCCCGCGTCTGCTCAAGCGCTTCGGTCTTGCCAAAGACGACATCGACCTCTGGGAACTGAACGAGGCCTTCGCCAGCCAGGCGCTCTATTGCATGAACCGGCTTGAGCTGGACCCGGCAAAGGTGAATGTCGATGGTGGTGCCATCTCCATCGGCCATCCCTTCGGCATGAGTGGCGCGCGCATGGTCGGTCATGCGCTCATCGAAGGTAGACGGCGCAAGGCCAAGTATGCCGTCGTGACGATGTGCGTTGCGGGGGGCATGGGGGCGGCTGGATTGCTCGAAATTTTCTGAGAAGAGTGCAGGCAAACCATGACCATCACAATCGAAAGACCTGCCGAGCACGTCGCCGTGATCCGTCTCAACCGGCCCGAGGCGCGTAATGCACTGAATCAGGCAGTGCGCGAGGCGATTGCTGCGGCAATCGCTCAGTTTGCCACCGATGATACCATCCGCGTCCTCATCATTGCGGGTTCGGACAGCGTCTTTGCTGCCGGTGCCGACATCAAGGCGATGGCCGAAGCAACGCCCGCCACCATGATGACATTGCCGGATTACTGGCTGGGTCTGCGCCGCTTCCCCAAGCCGGTTATCGCGGCTGTCAACGGCTGGGCACTGGGGGGAGGCTGCGAGCTTGCCATGCATGCCGATATCATCATCGCAGGCGAAAGCGCACGCTTTGGCCAACCTGAAATCAAGGTGGGTATCATGCCGGGTGCCGGTGGGACACAGCGGCTCACCCGCGCGGTCGGCAAGTTCAAGGCGATGAAAATCCTGCTGACAGGAGAGCCTGTATCCAGCCGGGAAGCCGAAGCCATGGGCCTCGTCAGCGAGGTCGTCGCTGATGCCGAGGTCATGAATCGCGCGCTTGCGATGGCCGCTGATATTGCCAGATTACCACCCATCGCCGCCCGCAAGATCAAGGAGACTGTGCTGGCCGGTGCGGACCTGCCGCTTGATCACGCCCTTGCACTGGAGCGGCAGGCGTTTCAGTTGCTCTTTGCAACGGCAGATCAGAAGGAGGGCATGGCAGCCTTCATCGAGAAGCGCAAAGCCCATTTCAAGGGGCAATGACATGGCGAGCAGGGTGGAAAAAAATCTGGTACTCGGCATTGTCGGCGCGGGCGTCATGGGACGCGGCATTGCGCAGATCGCGGTGGAAAGCGGCTGCACAGTGCTTCTCGCCGATGCACGTTCCGAAAGTGTGCAGGAAGCGCTTGGTTTCTGCACGCAGATGATCCTGCGCAAGGCCGCAAAAGGCAGCATCAGCAAAGAGGATGCCGAGGCCGCACTCGCACGTCTGATCGCGACAGATGCAGGGCCTGCGAAAGGCTATGCTGCCTTCGCATCGTGTGATGTCGTGATTGAAGCAGTCGCCGAACGCATGGATATCAAACATGCCGTGCGCGATGGTCTGGAGGCGGCTGTTGCTCCCGGATGCATTATTGCCACGAACACGTCCTCGCTCTCGGTCACTGGGTTTGCTGTGGGAGCCAGATACCCCGGCCGTATCGCGGGCCTGCATTTCTTCAACCCGGTGCCGTTGATGAAGGTGGCGGAAATCATCGGCGGGGCGCTGACGGATACTGCAGTGCTCGATAGCCTCACTGCCCTCGTGATGCGCACCGGGCACCGCGCCGTGCGTTGCACCGATACACCCGGCTTTCTGGTCAACCATGCCGGTCGTGCTTTCAGTACCGAGGCGCTCAGGATCGTGCAGGAAGGCATTGCCGATTTTGCCACCGTTGATCGTATCATGGTCGAGGCCGCCGGGTTCCGCATGGGGCCGTTCGAGCTGATGGATCTCACCGGCCTTGATGTCTCCCATACCGTGATGGAGCAGATCTACCGGCAATATTACGAGGAGCCGCGGTTTCGTCCCTCGCCAATCACGGCTCAACGCCTGACGGCAGGATTGCTTGGGCGCAAGAGCGGACGAGGCTTCTATGATTATTCCGGTGGTCAGCAGCAAAAATCCGTGGAACTGCCACTGCCGCATGTCGCGACCCTCCCTCCGGTCTGGGTCAGCGATGCAAGACCCGATGTCGCAACCGCTCTTAGGGCAATGCTTGTCTCCAGCCACGCCATTATTGAATCAGCCTCAAAACCATCCGCTGAAGCCCTCATTCTGGTAACGCCGCTTGGGGCTGACACCACGACGACAGCGCTGGCGGAAGGCCTCGATCCGGCGCGGACCATCGCTGTCGACAGCTTGTTCGGGTTTGACCGGCGACGCAGCCTGATGCGCAATCCTCTGACGCGCCCGGAATTTGCCGATGCCGCCTGCGTCTTCTTCAGCCATGAGGGGCATTCCGTCTCGATCATCCGGGACAGCCCTGGCTTCGTTGCTCAGCGCATTGTGGCCATGATCGTCAATGTGGGATGCGAGATCGCGCAGCAGCGCGTGGCTCGTTGCGCCGATATCGATGCTGCCGTGGAGCTTGGTCTGGGCTATCCCAAAGGGCCTCTCGCGCTTGGCGATGCGCTGGGGCCAGCGCGCATTCTCACGATCCTCGAAGCCATGTCAGCATTTTATGGAGACCCGCGCTATCGACCAAGCCCATGGCTGAAGCGCCGCGCCATGCTTGGTGTTTCACTGCATACACAGGACGCATGAGTCATGCGCAAGCGCCATGCCGAGATCGTCGCGGAGGCTGCGGGCGGAAGGGATGAAGCCGATCCCCGCTTCATGACGGCACTGGCGCGTGGTCTCGATATCCTGCGGGCTTTCCAGCGCCATGATCCTGCCCTGTCCAATCAGGAGCTGGCCCGCCGGACGAGCTTGCCAAAGCCTACGGTTTCGCGCCTGACATACACCCTCAGCCGTCTGGGCTATCTGGTCTATAACTCAGAAGCCTGCCGCTACAGTATCGGGCCCGCAGCCCTTGGTCTGGGATTCACCGCTTTGGGTGCCCTTGGTGTGCGGCATGCAGCACGCGGCTTCCTGCAAGAACTTGCCGATTATTCCACGGTCTCGGTCGCCCTGGGCCGGCGCGACAGATTCAGCATGGTCTATGTCGAGCATTGCCGGGGCGACAGTCCGTTGCATCTGGGAATCGAGACAGGCGCGCATATCCGGCTCGCAACCTCGGCCATGGGCCGTGCCTGGTTTTGCGGATTGTCCAAATCGGCGCAAGCCCGTTTCATGGAAGCCCTGCAGCAACGCTACGGCCCGGAATGGCCAAAAATCCGGGATGGGTTGATGCAGGCACAGGAGGATTTTCAACACCTGGGATTTGTTCTGTCTCTGGGAGAGTGGAAACCGGAGATCAGCGCCGTTGGCATCCCCCTGCCGCTGGCTGGGGGCGAACTCGACTTCGCATTGAACTGTGGAGGACCAAGCTTCGTGCTTGAGCGCAACCGTCTGATCGATGATCTCGGACCACGATTGGTGCGCTGTGCCACCAATATTCAGCGTGCCATGACGGGAAGCACGACAACGATATTTGCCCCGCTGAATGAGGCCAGGCACAACCCGTGATCAGATCTCATCCATTGGCATCGCTCTTCGCAAGAGAGCCGACTTCGGACGTCTGATGTGTGACTGCCAAGGCTGGTTTGCCACACCAGAGTGTGCGCATGGCTTCGCGAACGAGGGCACCGACTGCGGGCGAATATGGTCGGCCACGCACCGTGACAAGGCAGACCTCACGCCAGAATTCCGGTTCGACGACGGCGCGCGCAACCACACCCGGGTAATTCTGCAGGTTACTTTCCGGGAGAAAGGTAAAACAATGACCCCGTTCAACCATGGCCAGAACCCAGTCATCACGTTCGCTTCGGCAGGCCACCTTGTAGTCAAGCCCGTAGCTTCTCCAGATCTGTCCGGCTGTTTCGTTGAACTCGCAGTGCGTGCGATTGGCATATTTGATGCCGTTGAGGTCTGAGAGGTACAACCCGTTTTGCGCCACAAGCGGATGCTCCGCCGGAAGTGCGATAACTATCTTTTCCTTGAAGAGCGGTACATAATGCAAGCGCTCATCATGCAGGTTCGCCGGGTTTGCATAGATCGCAATCTCGAGATCACCGCTGAGCAGACGGGCTTCGAGATCAGGGGCGGCAGCATCCACAATCTCGAGTTCGACATCATCATGCTGCATAAGCACATTTGTAATCAGTCCAATCAGATGGCTTGGCGCAATCGTGCACATCATGCCGAAGCGCAGTTTGATTTTTTTGAGTGTGCTGAACTCATGAGCCAGCTGCTTTGTTGCCTGTGCCTGGGAGAAGACCTGTTCCAGATGCGGCAGCACCATTTTACCCAGCTCTGACAAATGTGTGTTGGCGCGCTCGCGATGGAACAGCGGCCCGCCAAGCTCATCCTCCAGCAGCTTGATCGCGCGCGTCAGCGAGGGTTGCGCGACATTGCATCTTTCGGCAGCGCGCGTGAAATTCAGTTCTTGCGATACCGCGAGAAAATACCGGATCTGATGCATTTCCATGGCGACATCCTGTCGTTTCACAAGCAATCACAGAGTATCGCTCTTGAATCCTGTGGGGCAGTTCTGTTCAGATAAAGGAGGAAGTGACACAGATTACTTTACTTGTAACCCATGACCTTGATCACCGCCGGGCCAAGGATGACAACAAACAGCACGGGAAGAAAAAACAGAATCATTGGAACCGTGAGTTTCGGTGGCAGGGCCGCGGCTTTTTTTTCTGCCTCATTCATGCGGGTATCACGAAACTCCTGGGAGAGAACGCGCAAGGCATTGCCGATAGGGGTGCCATAGCGCTCGGCCTGAATCAGGGCCATGGTGACGGATTTGACTCCATCCAGGCCAATGCGTGCCGCGAGGTTCTCGTATGCCTGACGCCGATCCGAGAGGTATGAAAGCTCTGCATTGGCTAGCGTGAGCTCTTCCGCGAGCGGGATCGACTGAATGCCAATTTCTGTTGCGACCTTCCGGAAAGCCTGTTCGGTGGACATGCCGGATTCAACACAGATCAAGGTCAGGTCAAGGGCATCAGGAAAAGCACGCCGGATGGATGCCTGACGCTTGGATATCTGATTGCTGACAAGCACCTCAGGAAATTTGATACCGACATATGCCGCAACCAATGCGGCCATTGCGCGACCGGTAGTCCCGTAATCTGTTTCCCAAAATCCGAAGGCATAGATGACACCGCCGATAAAAAACAGGACAGGAGAGACCAGACGGAAGAACACGAATGTGTATTCTGCCTGCTGCCCACGGTAGCCTGCCATTTGCAACCTCAGCTTTGCATCCTCTGTGCCAAACAATTCCTCAAGTTTGAAATCATTGACGAACTGTCGAATGAAACCGGCATTGGAATGGCGCAGCTGGCCTTGCTGGCTTGCACCTTTGTTCATACGCTCGCGTTCGCGGACACGAATCCGGTCACGCTCTGTCGCCACATCCTTCATGCGCTGGCTGAGTTCTTCCCGCTCCAGGAAGGGCATTGCAGCTGTCACAATTGCAGCGGCAGCCGCGATACCGACAAGGATCATTGTCAGGAATGCAGGGTCAACGAGTTTACTGATAATCAGTTCAAACATATGCCAGTTCCTGGTTTGTCAACACAGCCTAGATATCGAAATTGATCATGTTCTTCATGACCACGACGCCGCAAATCATCCAGAATGCGGCACCAATCAGTGCAATATGTCCCGCCTGGGTGTTGTAAAGTGGCGCCATAAAGCCAGGACTTGCCAGTTGCACCATGATGGCCACGATGAATGGCAGAGACGCGATAATCACACCCGAAGCCTTGGCTTCCATGCTCATCGCTGAAACCTTGTCCTTCATTTTCTTGCGATCGCGCAGGACGCGCGACAGATTGGACAAAGCTTCCGACAGATTACCGCCTGCTGTTTGTTGGATCTGGATCACGATAACAAAAAAATTGGCTTCCTGGATCGGCATCCGCTTGGCGAGGCGTGCACATGCCTCACTGACCGTCAGACCCAGACTCTGCGCCTCGATGATGCTTCGAAATTCTGATTTTATCGGCTCTTGCGATTCCGCTGCAATGATCCGCAAACAATCGCCCAGTGGCAGACCGGATTTGATGCCGCGCACGATAATATCAATCGCATTCGGAAATTCCTTGATAAACAGCTTGATGCGCCGCTGCCTGCGATTGGATAGGAACCAGGTTGGCGCACCAAGTCCGCCGATCAGGGCGGCAAGGCCGGCAATCAGAAACTGTCCCGAAAAAACTAGCCCGATAAAAGCAAAAACAACAGCAGCACCGGCAGAGCCAAGGTAAAAAGCCTTGGGCGTAAAATTGAACCCCGCTTGTTCGATGCGGTCTTTCAGGGAGATTTTGGCCTTTTCATTCTGCTGGTTTTCAAGATCCTTGAGACTGTCGGATACCGTTTTCTTGCGGGCTGAAGTCAGCTCCGCTATTCGGCTTTCGGCAGCGCCCTTCTTGCCCGTTGTTGTCAGGGCAGACATACGTTTTTCTGCTTTCATTTCTCCCGAAAGATAGGGATAAACGAAGGCATAGAAGAGCAAGCCCACCGTGATTGCGGAAAGCACTGCGATCGCGATGATGCTCAGATCCACGTTTGGCTCCCGTTCATTTCCTTGCTACGTCATCTTCTCTTCAGCCGCGTCAAGCGCAGCCGCAAGGGCCTTTTCAACGCCATAATAACGCGCCCGATCCCAGAATCTTGGGCGGCCTACGCCTGTTGATTTGTGTTTGCCGATCAGCTTGCCGTTGGCATCCTCGCCTTCCACCACATAGGTCATCAAATCCTGGGTTACGATGACATCGCCTTCCATGCCAAGAACTTCGGTGATGTGGGTGATGCGGCGTGATCCGTCACGCAGTCTGGCTGCCTGAACGATCACATCAATGGAGCTTGTCATCATCTCGCGAATGGTTTTGGAGGGGAGCGAATAACCGCCCATCGTGATCATGGATTCCATTCGCGCAAGAGCCTCGCGCGGAGTATTGGCGTGCAGAGTTCCCATCGAACCGTCGTGACCAGTATTCATCGCCTGAAGCAAATCGAAAGCTTCGGGTCCGCGTACTTCCCCGACGATGATACGCTCGGGGCGCATGCGCAGGCAATTCTTGATCAGGTCACGCATCGTAACCTGGCCCTGCCCTTCAAGGTTGGGCGGGCGTGTTTCAAGCCGAACCACATGCGGCTGCTGCAATTGCAGTTCGGCTGCATCCTCACAGGTAATGACACGCTCATCATCCTCGATGAAATTCGTGAGGCAGTTCAGGAGCGTGGTCTTGCCCGAGCCGGTTCCGCCCGAGATCACCACATTGCAGCGCACCTTGCCGATGATTTTCAGGATCTCGGCACCTTCCGGCGAAATTGATCCGAAGCGCATGAGCTGGTCGAGCGTGAGCTTGTCCTTCTTGAATTTACGGATGGTCAGGGCAGCGCCATCAATGGCCAGAGGCGGCGCGATCACGTTGACACGGGAACCATCCATGAGACGTGCATCGCAGATAGGTGAGGCTTCATCGACACGACGCCCGATCTGACTGACAATGCGCTGGCAAATATTCATCAGCTGGGCACCATCCTTGAACCGGACGTTTGTCAGCTGAATCTTGCCTGAGACTTCGATGTAGGTTTTCTCAGGGCCGTTGACCATGATATCGGAGATATCGTCCCGCGCCAGAAGCGGTTCGAGCGGACCAAAACCAAGCACGTCATTGCAGATATCATCGAGCATTTCTTCCTGCTCGGCGATCGACATGACGACATTCTTGAGCGTGATGATCTCGCCCACGATATCGCGGATTTCCTCACGCGCGCTTTCGGCATCCAGCTTCGAGAGCTGCGACAGATCAATGGCCTCGATCAGAGCGCCAAAGATTGTTGCCTTTGTCTGATAATAATCCTCGGATTTCCGCATGACCATCACAGGCTGTGCCGCCGAGGTCTTGGATGAGCCCGCACCAGAATGGTTTGATTGCGCAGACGTCTCCATGGCCCTTTGCGCTTGCGGAGGCGCAATGGTGACAGTGGATGGCGGCTGCAGGCTGACACCTGCACCGGCTCCGAATGTTCCCCGCTTACCAAACATTCCGTTCGAACTCCATTGCATCCCAAGATGCTTGCTCACTTCTAAAAGCCTGCTCACTTCAAGAATGAAGCAACCCGTCTCGTCTCAATCACCTGGTCCCTCGCCACGGGCAGAAAGGCACTCTGCCTGCGTAGGATCCTGCTTATCAGGCCGCCTTACCCTTGAGCTTGCTCAGAAGCGGCTCAAGAAATGACTTCTTTGATACTTTCGCTTCCGCGCGCCCCATTATCCGTCGCGCCACTTCATTCAGCAGCAGCACCTGCTTGGCCTTGGCCTGAACCTCGACAAGCATCTGACCGTTGTTCGCGGCGGTTCCAAAGAGGTTTGGATCAAAAGCAAGGGACGCAATCACATCGCAATCCAGCGCCTTGGCAAATTCAGGCACGCCAATCTCGGGGCGCTTGGGAATGCCGACCATGTTCAGAATGATACCTGGTTTTGCATCGTTTGGACGCGCCGTACGCATCACGTCGATGATGGTCTTGGCGTTGCGCAGATTGGCGAGATCAGGAGCCGCGACAATCAACACTTCATCGGAATTGATCAATAGTCGGCGAGTCCAGGCATTCCAGACATGCGGCATGTCAAGAACGATCAGAGGTGTCGTTGCCCGCAAGATGTCCAGAATGGCATCAAAATCGGTTTCCCTGAAATCATAGGTTCTGTCCAGCGTGCTTGGCGCGGCAAGCAGGCTCAGATTGTCGGTGCACTTGGACAGCAGACGATCAACAAAGTTGGTGTCCAGTCTCTCTGGTGAGAAAAGTGCTTCTGCAATACCCTGCGGCGGGTCTTGATTAAAATCGAGCCCCGCTGTGCCAAAAGGCAAATCCAGATCGACAAGCGTGGTTGCAATCTCAAGATCTCCGGCAATCATGAATGCCAGGTTGTGTGCAATCGTTGATGCACCAACGCCACCCTTGGCACCCACAACCGTGACAAGACGCCCGAGTCTGGAGCCTTCGGCCGTATTGAACATGCCGGAGAGCGCCGTGACAACATCCATCAGGCTGACAGGTGCAATCAGATACTCACTCACACCCCGCTTGATCAGTTCCCGGTAGAGAACAACGTCGTTGGTTTGCCCGATTACCAGCACCTGGGTACCGGCATCGCAATACTGGGAAAGCTCGTCGAGCCGTGCCAACAGGCCCTGCCGGTCATTGGAGGCCTCGATGATGATGACATTGGGTGTTGCGGCACCGCGATACGCTTCAAGGCATGCGGCCATGCCCCCATCCTGAACCTTGAACATCACCTTGTTGAGGCGACGGTCAAGCTGAATGGATTGCATCACCTGCTTGACCTCATGTGTCTCGCAAAACGCCTGTATAGCGACGCGCGGAAGAGGCGGTACGTAATCCGGGCCCTGATCCTGATCATTATGCAAATCGCGGGTCATCATTTGCCAATGGTTTCCTTGATCGTTACACCATCCGGACGAAGCTCGTTTTTAGCTTCGACTTTCCTGATCTTCTCGATGCCGGCGAGCAGCTTCTTGACATCGACAGGGCCTTCCTGGCGTGGTCGCACGAGATCGCGCGGATCAGCAATCTGCGCAGCAAGATTGCGTTGATAGGTGCACCCGAAATTGTTGTTCGCACGGTTGGATGTGTTCTCGGTAAAGCGTGAAGGGACAATATCCTCGCCATCATAGCCACACCGGCTTGCGACTTCCGCCGTCAATTTGGCATAGGCCAGACGAATAGGCGCACCGCTACCGGATTCGGGTTGGTAATGCGCGATCTGAAGCCGACCGCTTGCGCCCCCGCCTGCGAGAGCCTGGCGAATGCCGCTCAGCCCCTCATTCACCCCTTGTGCGCCTCCGCTCGGCAGATACGCGATCAGGGGACCCTGACCGTTCTGCATATAGTCGCGGCCAAAGGCGCGAACATCATCCTGCTGGCGCGGATCAAGGGTACGGCTGGCGCGTCCCGTAAAGACATCGAGAGTCTGGTTGCCCTGAACCAGAGTGATTGGATGGCGTTGCCGGTAATCCTGCGGGATCGACGACGTTACATCCGAATTGCTGTTACAAGCTGCAAGGCCGCCAGCAGCCAGAAGCACAGCCGCAAGCCGGGATACTGCGTGGCTAGAAAACCGATATTTCTGCGTGTTCACAGCAGTCATCGCGATACTCCTTTGAAAATCTGCGCGCACGTAAAGACATGTTCACTCATGGATGAAACCAACCTTGCCACGATAACTGGTGGGCGGAGTGGCTGCCCCGGCCGCACCATAGACACGGTTGAGACGTCCCATCAGGACAGCGCTTGGGTCAGATGACTCGACATAGCCATCATCAGGTTTTGAAAGGGCTGTTGCCGCTGAGGGTTTGGCAATGAACGGCGTGACGATGATCATCAGTTCGGTCTCTTCGCGGAAGTAATCCCGCGAGCGAAACAAGGCGCCAAGTACCGGAACATTGATCAATCCCGGCAAGCCGTTGAGTGCCTGACGCGATACCTGCTGGATCAGACCGGCAGTGACAAGAGAGCCTCCGGATGGCAACTCGATGGTGGTGAAGGCCTTGCGCGTGCGGAAGGCAGGCGCGTTGGCTCTTGTCAGTGGCAGTGGATTTTCCACATCGACTTCCGTGACTTCCGTGCCGATACTGAGCGAAATCCGTCCCTCGGACAGCACCACGGGCGTGAAATTCAGCATCACGCCGTAGGGTCTGTATTCCAGTGTCAGTCGCGTTGTTGGCTGGCTAAAGATACCACCGCCAACGCCTTGCACCGTCTCTTCTGACTTCGGCACTGGAATTTCACCGCCAGCCACAAATTTTGCTGTCTCGCCAGATATGGCAGTCAAGGTTGGCTCAGCCAGTGTGCGCAAGACACCATGACGCTCGAGCAAACGAACATCGACCTGTTTGGCGAGTGCTGTCCCCGCCTGGACGCCCGCAGAGACAATATTCGGAGGCTGCAAGAGTGATGCCGAGAAGTTATTGTTGGTGCTTCCGCCGAAATTTTTTCCTGCAACTTCCCAGTTGCCGGTCAGGTTCACACCAAGCTGTTTGATCGCGGAACGCCGCACTTCAGCGATGGTGACTTTCACCATCACCTGATCCTTGCCGCGGATCGACAGGGAATTGATCACCTTGTTATCGGCAGCTCCGCCTGCGGCGCCGACCGCAGCGGCAGGACCGGCGGAACCGATGAAACCACGGGCAATATCAACCGCCTTCTGGGCCTCAAGCACGGTATCAACCGTACCGGTCAATACGATTGAATCTCCGATATTGGCGATGCGGATATCCGCATAGGGGATCGCTGCCTTCATGGTCTTCTGCAAGAGGCCAGGCTCGCGGCCAACCTGCATCTCGAGCGCTGCAATCTGATTGCCTTCCGCATCCAGTGCAATGATGGTCGTGGAACCAGCCGCAACACCAATCACGAACAGCTTGCGGGCGGAGCGCACAACAGCGTTGGCAATCGCCGGATTGCCAACGAAAACTTCCTTGGCATCACGCGGCAGATCCACAATGATGGATCGTCCGATGCCCATGTCGATGCTGCGCGCCGTTGATGTGTCGGCAGCCCCTGTCTGCAGGCGTGGCGAGGGAACGCGGTTGACGGATTGGGTGTCATCCTTCCTCTTGCCTTGCGCTTGCGCAGGCCAGGAAGCCAGCAGTGAAAGGCCAATCAGGAGAGCAGCGCCTGCCAGAAACTGATTTTTGTTTGTCAACATGGCGTACTCACTTCTTTCCAATGGACTGCGAGACGCCGTATCTGATCACTGTCAGACCAGCCTCATCCTTGGCGACGGGGACCTCGGATGGTTTGGCGACATCAGCCAGACTGCGGAGCGTGAGGGAAATATCACCGGTGCGCTGCGCCAGCGTGATCAACTCTGCCTGTTTCGGGTCCAGTTCGAGGGTTGCGGTCTCGCCGATCACAACCTTCTCGCCGTTGCGCTCCTGAATATTCTGCCCGATGGCCAGAACCCTGATGTTCTGAAGGATGGTATCGGACGCAAAGACGTCAACCTCGCGGGCTTTGGTGCTCTCTTCGTCGCGCCCCGTCTTGATAATATCGACCCGGTCATTGGGCAGGACGAAACCACCGGCTGTCTTCGCGCCACTGGAGACAATATTGATGGCAACGGCCCGCATGCCTGAAGGCAGAACCGCTGACATGAAGCCGCCATTGGCTCCCTTGATCATCTTGTCCCGGCGCACAGGTTCACCGGCAAGTACAGGTGCGCGGGCAATCGAGCCGCTGATATCATTGAGACCGTCGGGCGCATTCTCGCGAGTGAGCATCAGTTCAGAGACCGCCGCCACGGGCCAGCGCTGCCAGCGCAGCCGATCCGCCGTCACCTGTGTCCCCACCCCCAACTCATTGGCAGCAACCAGCACTTCGGTCATTTTTTCCTGGCTGATTTGCTGAACAGGCGCGACGACAGGCGCTTTCATCAGGCTTGAACTGAAAAAGGCCGCGCCCAATCCGGACACGCCCGCTATTCCAAGAACCATCAATTTCGCTGGTTTCATACCAAACACCTGCAAGCCCACGCCAATGCGTCACCAGCAGATGTAATCAGCAAAACGTCAAACTATGGTTAATAGAAAGTGTAATATCTGAGTCGCTGCGCTCAGAGGGCGAAGCGCCAGACACTGCTGTGCGGCAATACAAACAATGCCGTGGCACCAAGTGCCATTCCGTAAGGAACACCGGCTTTCTTGTCATGCAGCCTGAACATCCACGATTGACGCAGCGCAAACGCAGGAAGCGGGCGTGAGCGCACAAGCAACAAGGCTATTGTCAGTGCTCCGCCAAGGGCCGAAGAAATCGCCAGATATTCCCAGAGTTGGCCAAAGCCGGTCCAGACCGCAATGACAGCAACGAGCTTGGCATCTCCGCCGCCAATCCAGCCCGCGGCAAAAAGACCGAAAGAAACGACAAGGACAATGAGACCCGCCAGCAAATGCCAGCCCGCATCCATGAGCGGCATGCCGCTGACCAACACAAACACACCGAACAATCCAAGGATGGCCAGACAGACCTGATTGGAGATGCGCATGGAAAACATATCGGAAAAACAGGAGTAAATGCAAAGTGCAGGCAGAACAGCCGTCAATATAATTGCACTCAGCATGGCTTAATGCCCCTTTATCCTGTTATTTCAACGCAGTAACGACATTATTCGTATTCACGTTCCATGCATCGATAACAGCCGTATAACCAGCAATGACACCCAATCCAAGAATAGCCGCGACCAGACCATATTCTATGGCCGTGGCACCATTATCATCATTATAGAATCTTTTTATTAATGACATTTGGGTGATCCTTAAGGTCACTTTCTCTTTGTTAGCCCCTGCCTCTCATCGAGGCAGGGGCTAATTCGAATTGTCGTTTGGATTACTTGAGGGCCGTTGCAACTTCCTTGAACTTGGCATCAAGGGCAACCTGAACTGCCTGCGAACCGGCAATGATGCCGATACCGATGATGGCTGCGATCAGGCCGTATTCGATAGCGGTTGCGCCGGACTCGTCCTTGACGAAACGCGAAAAGAGAGACTTCATGGTGATACTCCTACTCCACTGGTTGGTTCCCCGCCGGGCTTTCAACAGCCTGTGCAGTACCGGGACCGAATGTAACCATCATCTCTTGCGGGGTGGTTAATCCCACCACATAAATCGGTTCCCACTGCAACTGCCGTGCGGAATGGTTAAAAATCGAAAAAATAATACCATGTGAATATGTATTCGCGGAACGTATACCATGCGTGCGCTCGCTATACTAACCACGGGTCAATTCTGAGACACCCGGCGCTGCTCTGTAACATTCCAGCCTAGCAGGCTGTTGAAAAAAGGTTCTCTCGTCATTGCGAGGAGCGAAGCGACGAAGCAATCCAGTTTTCAAGGCATCGAAAAAAGTCTTTTCCCAGTCAAACTGCGTGATTTTCTGCCGCCGAGGGCTGGATTGCTTCGCTGCGCTCGCAATGACGGATAGTCCAATGCCTTTTTTAACAGCCTGCTAGACGTGACGAAAATGCTTGCTCAGCCGCAACCCCTGCGACTGGTAGTTGGACCCGATCCCACCGCCATAGAGCGTATCGGGCTCTGCCATCAGTCTTTCAAAGACGAGACGCCCGATGGTCTGGCCATGCTCCAGAGTGAAGGGAACCTCGAAGGAGCGAACTTCGAGAACCGCCCGGGCTGGAGAACCGTTGGCTTTGCCGCTGCCAAAGCCTGGATCAAAGAACCCTGCGTAATGGACGCGGAAATCTCCCATCAGGGGATCAAACGGCACCATTTCCGCCGCAACACTGGAGGGAATATGAATCGATTCCCGGGACGCCAGAATGTAAAACTGGCCGGGATCCAGAATCAACTCGCCACTGCTTCTGAGATAGATCGGCTCCCAGAAATCCACGATATCGTAGCGCCCGATCGAATCCACGTCGATCACATCGGTATGACGCTGGGCACGGTAGCCGATGACGCCATGGGAAGACTGGCCGCGCAGATCGACTGAAAGCTTGAGCCCACCCTCAATATTGGCCGCACCATCGACAAGAACTTCCCGGCCATGGAGCGCGAGCAGATCGGAATCCGTCACCAGCGTCTCGCCACGCCGGAAGCGCGCCTGGTTGAGGCGCGATCCCTCGCGCACGACGACACTGAAGGTGCGCGGTGATATTTCGGCGTAGAGAGGTCCGTGGTAACCCGCTGGAACGCGGTCGAATTCGCTGCCCGCATCCGAAATAACCCGGCTGAAAACATCCAGCCTCCCGGTGCTGCTTTTGGGATTGGTCGAGCAGGAAAGATCCGCCGGCAGGGCGAGACTTTCCTGAATCTTGACCAGATAGACGCAGCCACGCTCCAGCACCGCACCTTGCGAGATGTCGATCTCGTGCAGCGCGATGCTGTCCAGCCGCCGCTCGATGGTCGTGCCCCTGCCCGGCAGAAAGCTGGCACGCAGGCGATAGGCTGTCTTGCCCAGGCGCAGATCAAGGCTTGCCGGCTGGTATTGATTGTCAAGAACAGGCTGCATGGCCACAATGCCACCTGCCTTGACCAGCGCGACCACATCCTGACGCGGCAACAGACCCATCGGTGCTTTGGCGGTCATCCGCAATATCCTTCAATCACAGTCTATGTTCACGACTGGCTATGGCATGTGAGGGCACAAGCCAAGCACAGGATCATCACTTGGCGCAGTCATCCACCCCGAAAACACGCCAGGCCAGCATTATGCGCCCCACGCAGGTGATCATGCAGAGCGCCGCGAAGCCATAGGCGAGCCAGGGGAACCAGGCAGGAAAGAGGATGAAGGCCACAAAAAAGACGATCGTCTCGGAGCCTTCCACCAATCCGGTCGTATAATAGAGTGACTTGACGCCACGCACCTCGGTCCGCATCTGCCGTTTCGCCGCCACGGCCGCATACGCCAGAAACGAAGCTCCATTGGCAGTGAATGCCGCCAGCAGAACCGCCGCCGGAAGTGCAAAAAGCACAGGGTCTCGCACGGCAAATGCGAGTGGTATGGCCCCATAGACAATGAAATCGCAGGTGATATCCAGAAAGCCGCCACGGTCCGTTGTGCCGGTCGCGCGCGCAACTGCGCCATCCAGCCCGTCTGCCACACGATTGCCCACGAGCAGCAGCAGCGCAAGCCACTGCCAGCCAAAAACGATTGCCGTGGCACAGCAAAGGCCAAGTCCCAGCCCGACAAGAGTCAGAGAGTCTGGCTTCAGCCCCCAGGCTGCCATCCTCTCGCCTGTTAGCTTTAATCCAGGATCGAGAAGGCGGCGAGCCAAGCCATCAAGCATGACAGGCTTTGACCTGACCAATGCGCGCTATAATCCGGAGACAGCAATTGACGCTCATGCCGACAAGTCCTAGTTCGTCTTCCAGCTTATAATCAGCACGCAAGACAAGCTATCCGTAAAACTCTCCCGAAACAGAAATGCAGGCATTGTACCGATGTATCAGGCCATAACCCGCGAGATTTCTGTGACGGTCGAACCACACTATGTCGCAGATCGGTCTTCGCCCGAGAAAAGCCAGTATTTCTGGGCCTATACCGTCGAGATCGAAAATCGCAGCTCTCATGCCGTACAGCTCAAACGCCGCCACTGGATCATCACCGATGGTCGTGGCCACAAACATGAGGTGAAGGGTCCGGGCGTCGTTGGGGAAGAGCCAATCATCGCGCCAGGTGAGACATTTCACTACACATCGGGATGCCCGCTCGATACGCCGGACGGGTTCATGCTTGGCAGCTATGACATGATCGGAGAAGATGGCGACACATTCAGCGTGGCTATCCCGGCCTTCTCGCTCGATGTCCCGGCCTCACGCCGCGTTCTGAACTGAAGGAAGCCAATGCCAACATCCTTGAGCGCGCTTGATCTGCTGGAACGTCTCGTGGCTTTCGATACGGTCAGCGACAAATCCAACCTGCCGCTCATCGCTTTTGTTGCGGATTATCTCAAAGGACAGGGCATCCGGTTCGTCACGGCGCCGAATGCCTCGGGCGACAAGGCAGCACTTTATGCCAGCATCGGCCCCGATGTAGACGGCGGCGTCGTGCTTTCAGGACATACCGATGTTGTGCCCGTGACCGGACAGGCCTGGACCACTGACCCCTTCATTCTGCGCCGTGATGGCGGCAGGCTGTTCGGGCGTGGTGCCTGCGACATGAAAGCCTTCGATGCGGTATGTCTTGCCATGGCACCCGCACTCGCGCGCATGCCGCTGAAAGCCCCGGTGCATATTCTCTTGTCCTATGACGAGGAGACAACCTGCCTTGGTGTTGTCGATATCATCGCCAGGATGGGCATCGACCAGCCGCGTCCAAAAGCGGTGATTGTTGGCGAACCGACCTCCATGCAGGTTGCCGATGCGCACAAGAGCGTCGCTTCTTTTTTCACGACCGTGCATGGTTTCGAGGTGCATTCCTCCATGCCCCATGCGGGCGTCAACGCGATTGATGGTGCAGCACGCATCGTGACGGAGCTGAACACGATCTTCGAGGAAATGGTGACACGCGGTGACCCGACGGGAAGGTTTTCGCCGCCCTATACCTCGGTGCATGTCGGCACGATCGATGGCGGTACGGCCCGCAACATCACGGCCAGGCAATGCCGCATGAACTGGGAGTACCGCGGCGTTCCCGGCCTTGACGACACGGAAATTCCGGACCGCATCGAACGCTTCGCACAAGAGATCGTCGTGCCGCATCTGCAACGCTTCGGTGGCAAGGCGAGGGTGACGACAGAGCTTGATATTCTTGTCCCCGGACTTGCTCCCGAGCCCGGATCAGTGGCAGAGATTCTGGCCAAGCGACTGGTCAACGCGAACCATACGATCACCGTGCCCTATGGCAGCGAGGCAGGCCGCTTCCAGAAGGCAGGCATCCCCACCGTACTGTGCGGCCCCGGCGATATCGCGCAGGCGCACCAGCCCGATGAATATATCGAGGAAAGCCAGATCGTGGCCTGCGAAGCCTTTGTCCGCAAGCTCGGACACGAGCTGTGTCAGTAGACCCTAATCCCTTAGGGTCAAGTTCTCTTCGCGGACCACTTCGCTCCAGCGCTTGCGCTCTTTCGCCATATACTCGACAAAAGCAGGACCGCGGATATCGGACGGCACAGCACCGTCATCCTTGAGGCGCGCCCTTAGCTCCTCGCTCTTGAGGGCTGTCGTCATCGCAG
>JANNRX010000488.1:0-5530 GCA_031401875.1 Hyphomicrobiales bacterium
GATCCTGCACGCCCAGCGCTTCCTCCCCATCAGCAAAGGCGAGGCTGGTGACGCGCCCGTCCGTGATCCCGAGCGAACGCAATCGCCGCCCGAACCGGATCGTATGACCCGATTTTTCCAGCAGCAAAAGCGCAGGATCGATAAAGGCAGCTGAAAGCCCATGGGTTGCAATCAACGGACGGCACATCTGGCCGCCTGCCATCAGACTCTCGCGGATCATGGCAGCGGCGAGCCTGGTCGAGCCTTGTGCAGGCGGGGTGTTCAACCCGGCGAGCAGAACGGGCCCCCACAGCCTGTCATGCAATGGACCAGAACAGGACATCACACGGTCGATGCGCTGATCCCGTCGCGACAGCATGATCCCGAGCGGTGCGCGATAATCGAGGGCACTGGAATCAGGCACGCGGCGCGATGGCGCAAAAATCCACCAGGGAATGCGCCCGTCATTGGGTCTGAGATCCCAGCGTTTTCCCGTGACCAGATCCATGAAGGGAAAACACGCCTGCTCTGGTCCGCTCAGCGCGTCTTTCGCTCCGATTGCGGCGAGATAATCCAGAGCGTCACGGTTTCCTGAGAGCAACAGGTGATTGCCATTGTCGATCGTTAGCCCAAGCGCTGCATCGTAGTAGGAGCGGCACCGTCCGCCCGCCTGAGGCGCGGCTTCATGAATGCAGACCGCATGCCCCGCCTGCGAAAGCCTGACAGCCGCAGCCAGGCCTGCGAGGCCTGCGCCGATGATATGGACGACACCCGTCATTACACGATTCCATAACGCAGGACGGCAAGCGTGAGCCGCCAGCGATCAACGGAAATACGTCGGCGCGGCGCATTCCAGCCCGCCGCGATCATGCCGTCGAGCACACTGCCATAGGCCGCCGCCATGATACGTGGTGCTTTCACGGCAGCACGCGGTGCGCCATCCATGATCGCCTGAGCAGTCGAGAAATGGCCACGCGCTTCGATGGCAAGTCCCTGGCAGAGGGTATCAAGCGCAGGATGCGCAAGAATACAAACTGGGTCATCGTCCAGAATGCCGGCGGCAGCAAGGCTCTCACGTGGCAAATATAGCCTGCCAAGCACGAGATCCTCATCCAGATCACGCAGGATGTTGGTTATCTGCAAGGCGCGTCCCAGATGATGCGAAAGGCGGCCACCCGTTCCTGCATCCAGACCAAATATCCTGACAGACAACAGCCCGACAGCGACAGCCACGCGGTCACAATAGAGATCGAAGGTTGCACGATCCGGCGCGCGGATATCACGCTCGACGTCCATGACCATGCCATCGATCACAGCGAGGAAATCTACTTTCTGCAAAGCAAACTTCTGGATTGGTTCCACCAGAAGCAAGGTCCGGGCGTCCGGTTTTCCGGCATAGAGCGCCTCTATCGAGGCACGCCAGAGTGCCAGTTCTTCAAACCTTGCGGCCCGTGGCGCATCCCCATCCGCGATATCATCAACGCTGCGGCAGAAGGCATAGACCTGGTACATCGCCTCGCGTTGCGCAGGTGGCAGAATGCGCATGCCAAGATAGAAGGAACTGTACTTGGCGGGAATATCCGTTGACACAGCCAGGATGGAGGCATTGGCCGTCATCGCGTATGGTCCCCCGGCACAGCGGATTGCGGCCCAGCACCTCCAACAAACCGACGCAAAGCCATAGTTCCTGCACCCCAAAGCCCGGTAAGGGCATATTGGGCCTTCGAAAGATGCACCGTCTGCGAGAGCGGATCCCGCGTTTCCAGCAGCCGCGTCAGACGCTCGGCCACCGATTGAATAACCGCGACTTCCAAAGCAAGCCGGGTATCATGGATGTCACGCGCAAAGGGCGCGCTTTCGGCAAGAAGCCCGTGGGTTTTTGTGAGAATCTCCTCAAACAGCGCCCGCAAGGCAGGAGTTGATTCAGGAGCACCAAGATCAGCGGACATCACACCATGATACGCCATCCCGTCTTCAGGGAGATAGATCCGGTCGATCTGATGGAAATCCTTGGCGCAATCCTGCACGTGGTTGATGATCTGCAATGCGGCACAGAGCGCATCATTGGCTCCCAGGAGCCGTTTATCCTCCCCGTGCACATCGAGCACAAAGCGCCCGACGGGCATCGCGGAATAACGGCAATAATCGATCAGCTCATCCCAGTTCGCAGTGCGGGCCTTGTCGATATCGCGGCGGAAGGCAACCAGCATATCGAGCGCATGCTGCGGAGCCATGCCACGTGCTGCAAGGGCAAGGCGAAGGGGTTCGGCTTCCGGTTCGCTCGCCTGCCCGCGAAGGCCTGCCTCCAGTCGGTCCATCATGGCATGCTTCTGCACGACCGTCAGCGTGGCATGGTCCACAACATCATCGGCGGCACGGACAAACCGGTAAAAGGCGAGAATGATGCCGCGATGCTTCGGCGCTATCAGCCGGGAGGCCACCGGGAAATTCTCATCCTTGCCAGATTTTCCGGACAGGATCTCGCTGATGGACATATCTGGAGTGGCACTCATGCTGGTCGATTCGTCCTTGGCGAAGCCTGATAGCGTCCTTTCCATGCCCCACCTTTGCCGCGCCAGAACAAAAGCGCTGATTCAACCGTAAAGATACCATAGATCACCGCAACCAGTGGCAATGCCACGGCACGCAGCGGCGAAAGGCCATAAAACCGCAGGATGGGGATGAAAGACAGCATCATGCCAATACTTGCACCAAGGCCAAGCCAACCCGGCAAACCACTGGCAAAAAGCGCCAGCAGTGGCGGTACGAGGTAGGTCAGTGCCAAACCCAGAAGAGCCAGAACAAGGCGGATGGGCGAATATTTCAATTCGGCATAAGCCGAGCGCGTGACCATCCTGCGGATAGGCGCGATACCGGCATAAACGCGAAGGCTCCGGGCGCGTTCCGTCAGCGCAAGCGTGATAGCACCGTGCCCTTTCATCAGCCGACCAAGCGCGCAATCATCAATGATACTGCCACGGATCGTCTCGAAGCCTTTGGCCCGGACAAGGGCCTGCCGGTCCACCAGCATGCAACCGCCAGCAGCAGCCGCGACCGGGCTTTGGGGATTGTTGACCCAGGCGAAAGGATAGAGCTTGGCAAAGAAATAGATGAAAGCCGGAATCAGCGCCTTCTCAGCGGGCGTTTCCACTGAGAGCATCGCCATCAGCGAAACCAGAACCTGCTCTTCGGTTCTGGCCTTGACCACGAGGGCACGAAGTGTGTCAGGCGCAAGGGCAATATCGGCATCGCAGAAGAGCACGAAATCCGGAGAGCTCGGCTCGGCATTTGCGGCGGCAAAGCCTTTTGTCATTGCCCAGAGTTTTCCTGTCCAGTCAGCGGGAAGCTGTTCATTGCGCAAAACAGTCAGCCGATCAGCACTACCCTGCCGACGCGCCAGCGCCTCGGCCAGGGAGCCTGTTCCATCCCCGCTGTCATCATCGACAAGGATGATACGGAAGGGACCGGGATAATCCTGCACAAGCAACGCCGCAATGCTGCGCTCGATCACGCTGGCCTCGTCCCGTGCAGGAACGATGACCACCACTTCAGGCCAGTCCTGGCCGTCGGGAAGTTGAAGCGACCATTGGCTGTCGCGCTCCCGGCAGCGCCAGAAGCCGCCTCGCCCGAAAAGCAGGACAAGCCAGATCAGCACGCAGGTCAGCGCAAGCCCGGGCAGCATCGCAGAGTCAGGGATCATCGCAGCATGCCCGCTTGCCGGAACCACAGGATGGCATCGGAAATCCCTTCCGCATAGGGCCGCGCCGTATAGCCAAGCTCACACAATGCCTTGTCGGAGGAAAAGAACATCTTGTAACGGGACATCCTTAGCGCATCGCGCGTCAGCATGGGCGTCCGGCCCGTGATGCGCACCATCATTTCGGATAGATAGGCCAGCGGCACCAGCGGGGCACGCGGAAGTGGGAAGGCCATTCCACCCTTGCCGGAAATGCGGGTGATCACCTTGAGCATCTCGCCCATCGAAACATTCTGGCCACCAAGAATATAGCGCTCCCCGGTCTTGCCAAGACGCAGCGCCGCAAGATGCCCTGCGGCGACATCATCGACATGGACGAGATTGAGCCCGGTATCGACAAAAGCCGGCATGCGCCCGGCCGCTGCTTCGATGATCATCCTGCCGGTGGGGGTGGGCTTCACATCCCCCGGTCCAACGGGGGTTGAGGGATTGACGATCACTGCCGGCAAACCATTCTCGCGCACCATGGTTTCGACAAGCCGCTCCGCCAGTGCCTTGCTTTGCTTGTAAATGCCAATCGCCTGCGCCGGTTCGACAGGGCACGTCTCATCCACGATGCCACCACCAGAATCGAGCGCCAGGGTTGCGACACTGCTCGTATAGACGATCCGCTCGACGCCCGCGGCAAGTGCAGCCTGCATGACCAGACGCGTGCCATCGACATTGATTGCCAGCATTGTCGCGGGATCAGGCACCCAGAGCCTGTAATCAGCTGCGACATGAAAAGCATAGCGCGTTCCGGCCATGGCTTTGGAAACTGCAGTGACATCCCGCAGATCACCTTCGACAATCTCGGCCACACCGGCATGGCGGATTGCAGCGCTATTGCGCGCCAGCGCCCGTACGCGAAAGCCTTCACTCACAAGCAGGCGAATGATCGCCGCCCCCACAAAGCCTGTTCCGCCGGAGACGAAAACCCAGTCGCCGTCAGATGTTGAAGGTGGCACTATCATGCGGCGGGGGAGGCTATCGCCTTCATATCCAGCTCACGACGACGTGTCTGCGCTTCTCAAAATTCACACGGCCCTCACAATGTCCGAAGCGGGCCCCTCATTGATTGCTCCGCCGGTAACGCTTCTGATCGCACATAATCCTGCTTCAGTCAGCAGCGCGATAACACGAAAGCTTCTTGAACGTACTTGCACAGGATCAGATGGGGACCCAAGCAATGGAGAGCTGTTCTGTGCTTTCTGCCCGCCTTGACACAACGCCGCTGCCAACCGTAGGACCTTTACCCATTGGTGGGGTAGCCGGTCAATTGTGCTGGCGAAATCCCGCCGGAAGCGGTTTCGTTACATGAATGCCTGGCACGTCCGTCTGACTGAATTCTGCATCGCACGCGCCCGTCTCGTCGTCGCGCTGACATTGGCCATTGTCCTGGGCTTTGGATGGATCACTGTCGAGACTTTTGCCATCAACACAGATACCGCCCGGTTGATTTCGGCCAAAACGCCATGGCGTCAGGCAGAGATTGCATTTGATGCCGCATTTCCGTCCCGCACCGACCTCATCGTGGTTGTGCTCGATGGAAAAACATCTGAAGCTGTTGATCTGGCAGCGGAAAACTTAACCCTAACTCTTGCTGCAACTGGCACATTTCGCTCTGTGAGAAGGCCGGATGCGGGCCTGTTTTTTGATAAAAACGGACTTTTGCTGCTCTCTGACGCCGAATTCAAATCAACGCTTTCCGGCATCGTCGGTCAGCAACCGTTCTTGTCCGTTCTTGCCGCAGATCCCGGTCTTGGTGGCGTTCTGGATGCTGTTCAGCTCGGAATGATGGGTTTATCCGGCGGG
>JANNRX010000489.1:0-4094 GCA_031401875.1 Hyphomicrobiales bacterium
CGCCCGATCCCAAGCGCTTCATCAAGGGAGGGTCAGGGGACTGGGAAGTGATCATCGGCATGGAAGTCCATGCCCAGGTGACCTCGGAGTCAAAGCTGTTCTCGGGCAGCTCGACCGAGTTCGGCTCGCCGCCCAATTCCAATGTCAGCTTCGTCGATGCGGCGATGCCCGGCATGCTGCCGGTGATCAACGAGGAATGCGTGCGCCAGGCCATCCGCACGGGGCTTGGTCTGAAAGCGCAGATCAACAAGCGCTCGGTGTTTGACCGCAAGAATTATTTCTATCCCGATCTGCCGCAGGGCTATCAGATCAGCCAGTTCCAGTATCCGATTGTGGGCGAGGGAACGGTCATCGTCGATGTGCCGGGCTACGCTGAGCCGATCACGGTGCGGATCGAGCGCCTGCATCTCGAGCAGGACGCGGGCAAATCGATCCACGATCAGGACCCGTATTCGTCCTTCGTCGATCTTAACCGCTCTGGCGTGGCATTGATGGAGATCGTCTCCAAGCCTGATCTGAGAACCGCTGATGAAGCAAAGGCTTACGTGACAAAGCTCAGGACCATTCTGCGTTATCTGGGTACCTGTGATGGCGATATGGAGAAGGGCAATCTGCGGGCTGATGTGAACGTTTCTGTGCGCAAGCCCGGCGCTGATCTTGGCACGCGCTGCGAGATCAAGAATGTCAACTCCGTGCGTTTTATCGGCCAGGCCATCGAGGTCGAGGCGCGTCGCCAGATCGGCATTATCGAGGATGGCGGCACAATCGATCAGGAGACCCGGCTTTACGATCCGGGCAAGGGCGAGACGCGCTCCATGCGCTCCAAGGAAGAGGCGCATGATTACCGCTATTTTCCCGATCCTGACCTGCTGCCGCTTGAGTTTGACGACGCTTATGTCGCCGCGCTGAACGCCGTTCTGCCGGAACTGCCGGATGCCAAGAAGGCGCGTTTCATCATGGACTATGGCCTCTCCGCCTATGATGCGGCGGTGTTGATTGCGGAAAAAGAAAGCGCGGATTTCTTCGAGACGGTGGCCAAAGGCCGTGACGGCAAACAGGCCGCTAACTGGGTCATCAACGAATTGTTCGGGCGCCTGAACAAGGAAGGCAAGGCCATTGAAACGTCGCCGGTTTCTGCCGATCAGCTCGGCGGTATCGTCGATCTCATCGGCAATGGCACTATCTCCGGCAAGATCGCCAAGGACCTGTTCGAGATCGTCTGGAGCGAAGGCGGCGATCCCGCCCAGATCGTCGAGGCGCGGGGAATGAAGCAGGTGACGGACACCGGCGCGATCGAGCAGGCAGTAGACGCCATCATCGCGGCTAATCCCGACAAGGTGCAGCAGGTGAAGGAAAAGCCATCGATGCTGGGCTGGTTCGTGGGTCAGGTGATGAAGCAATCTGGCGGCAAGGCGGCACCTGGTGCCGTGAATGATCTGCTGAAAGCCAAACTGGGGATTGAGTGACACTGCCTGCGCTGGAGATTCGTCCCGTCCGTGATGACGACGCGCAGGACCTCATCGGCCTGATCACGCTTTGTTTCGCGGAATATCCCGGTTGCTTTTTCGATCCGCATGACGATATGCCGGATATCATCAAGCCCGCGCAATCGCGCCTTGCGCTCGAAGGCCAGTTCCTTGTCGTTGAAGATGCGCGGGGACGTGTCGCGGCCTGCATCGGCATGGATTTTTCTGATGCGGGCACAGCCGAAGTGCACAGACTTTATGTGCGACCGGATATGCGAGGGCAGGGGCTTGGCCACATTCTGACGGAACGCATGGAGGAATGTGCCCGTTCGCGCCAGGCCAAACGGATGATCCTCTGGTCCGACACCCGCTTCACTGCGGCGCATCGCCTGTATGAGCGGAGGGGTTATTCGCGCGGCCCAGTCACGCGATCAGTGGGCGACATTTCGCACAGCCGTGAATTTTTCTTCGGGAAAGATTTGTCGATAGCATCACCATCATGCGTCCTTCGAGGCTCCGCTTCGCTGCGCCCTTCAGGATGAAGAAGTGGTGTTTTGCAAGACGCAGAATTTCTCATCCTGAGGTGCGAGCGAGAGCTAGCCTCGAAGGGCGCACAACGTCATTGCAACTCAGCAATCCTCTGCTAGCGTGATTTTTCGAGCAATACTTCTGGAGAATGCAACAATGTCCGCACGTTACGAATTACACGGAATCTGGCTTTCCGGACCTGCCTACAAGGTTGGCCTGATGCTTTCACTCTGTGGCGAGCCCTTTGATTATGTACATGTCAATCTGCGCACGGGTGAGCACAAGACGCCCGCTTTCATGACGAAGCAGCGCTTTGGGCAGGTGCCGCTGTTGGTGGACAATGGCAATGGTCGCAATCTGTGCCAGTCTGCGTCCATACTTGAGTATCTTGCCGAGCATCTTGGCCAGTTCGCCGGTGGCACGATTGAGGAGAAGATCGAAGCGCGTGAATGGATGTTCTGGAGCTTTGATCGTCTTGCACCCAATATCTACCGCTCGCGCGGCATGCGCCTTGGTTTGCGGTCGATGCCCTTTGATACGGCGGCGATGTATTTCAACGAAGGCAATGTGGCGCTGAAGGTGCTCGATGATCATCTTGCAGGGCGTGACTGGCTTGTCGGCAAGGGGCCAACAATCGCGGATATTGATGCTTATGGCGTGATTGATTATGCAGCAGCCGGGGGCTTTGATCTGGCGCAATACAAGAACCTTTCGGCGTGGATTGCGCGGCTCAAGGCTTTGAAGGGCTTTGGCTCACCGGAGCAGCTCATGCCGAAGGAAAGCCGCAAAGCGGCCTGATCCGGGCTTCCCCAATCAGCGCTTCCAGCCTTGCCAGAGCTGAACGCCGGTCATTCCGGCGTTCAGGAGTCCTGCTGTCAGAAGCAAGGTGGCAAGGATGGTTGCGCCATGAAAGACGGCAGGGCGCATGTGAAATGTGCCCGCTAGAAATGTAACAAAGGGGCGGCTGGGCCCCATGAAGCGGCTCAGAAATATCGCCATCCAGTCCCATTTAAGGATCAGAGCTTCGGCTTTTTGCAGAAGATGCGCCCGTTTGCGCACGATGGACAGATTGCGAAACCAATGCTCGCCCTTGTGGCCAAGCATGAAATTGATGCTGTCCCCGATCCAGAATCCTAGAAAGATGCCAAAAAAGACAGGCGCGAATGGCAAGATGCCACTCTGAATCAGTGCGCCGGAAGCAAGCACGATGACGACGCCCGAGAACAGGAACGTCGTCAGGATGATACCCTCCAGCAGCATGATGCCAAACAGGATCAGCGGAGCCAGTCCTGCATGTGTGCGCAGGAAAGCCAGTATCGGTTCCATCATGTCGCGGTTGAACAATTCCATGGACGTCACGCCGGAACAATGCGGCTGAGGAGGCTGCCCGGTGTCAACAGGATTCCGGCCCAGAGAAAAGCAGAGCCGATATTGGCGAGCTGGAACGGAACAATCGGCATATGCGTCAGCCCTGCGATCAGCGGCACGGATGCCCTCAGCGGTCCTGAAAAACGGCCGATGACAATGGCCATCCAGCCCCATTTCCGAAAAAATATTTCTCCTCTGGGGAGTAATTCAGGATGTTTTGAGAGTGGCCACCAGCCAGCGACGCGGTGCTGGAAATGCTTGCCGAGCCAATAGGAGAGCCAGTCACCCAGCGCCGCCCCCAGACTGGCAGCGATCCAGATCGACCAGAAATCAAGACCGCTGACTGTGATCAGCGTACCGATGCCCACCAGCATGGCCCAGAATGGCAAGAATAACGAGATAAAGGCCATCGATTCACCAAAGGCCAGAATGAAGACGATGGGTGCAGCCAGATGCCGGTTGGTTTTGATAAACTCGACCAGCGGTTCCGCTTGCGTCAGCGTCTGTTTGAGAAAGGCGAGAATGTCCAAATCACAACCTCGGCCTGATGATGGGTTGGCCCTGAATCCCGGCTCCCGAGGAGCAGTCTGTCAGGCAATGACCTGACAGAACCAATCTTTTGGATTTAACACAGGATTCCCCCTGTTCAATACAGAAAATCTGTTATTTCCTGTGCTTTCCTTAGGGCCTGTCGTCCGTTAGGAACACATGGTGGATGAGATCGAAATGGGC
>JANNRX010000490.1:0-8006 GCA_031401875.1 Hyphomicrobiales bacterium
CAGGACCTCCGCCACATGCTGGATGGGATCGGAACCGTTGGCCTTGCCTTCCTTCAGCGCCAGCCGCCAGAGATGAATGCGCCCGTGCACATCCGTCATGAAATCATGGAAATGCACCCGCTGCTTTCTCTTGGCCGGGACATACCCGAAGAAAAGGTCCATCAGCATGGTTTTGCCACGCCCAACCCCGCCCCAGATATAGATGCCTTTCAAAACAGCCGATGCCTCATCCTTCGGGCCAAACAACCAGCCGAGCGCACTTGATTTGCGGGCAAGGCGCTTTTTCGCAAGCTGGTTCGCCAGCGCATTCAACCGCTCGACAACAGCAGCCTGGGCCGGGTCCGCTTCAATACGGCCCGATTTGGCGAGAAACTGATAACGCGAGACAAGTGTCGGCAAACGGGCGAATCCCTTCAGTCGCAAGACGGGTACGTCTAACGCGCCGTTGTCATGCTCACAACATTCGATGCCGCATCAGCCTGAGTATCGCACGGACACGTTATTGGAGAGTGATCGTCATTCGGCCCATAGTAATATGCAAAGGGAGACCATAATGTTTCAATGTCTCAGGATCGCGGTGCTTTCCACTGCTCTTTTCAGCAATGCGACGGCTTGGTCCGATGACGCTAAAACTAGAGCCGTGGGCAACATCGGGGATTTTTTCAAACAGGAAACCCGGCCAACAGCCCCACGCGCAGCGTCAGAAGCGGTGAGCACGGACAAAAAACAACAGAAAGTCATTCCGGTTTCCAGAAGCTCCCGCATAGACAATACCCGACGCTGACACTTCCAGCGCAGTAAAGTTTGGTGTGCTTCATCAACGCCGCTTGCGACAATAAAGCTCCAGTTTGTCAACACACCCTAGATGCCCAGTGCCGGATGGCGGTTGACGTCCTTATAGAGCAGATACCGGAAGCGGCCTGGCCCTCCGGCATAGCAGGCTTGCGGGCAGAACGCCCTCAGCCACATGAAATCTCCCGCCTCAACCTCGACCCAATCGCGGTTGAGTTTATAGACGGCCTTGCCCTCCAGCACGTAGAGCCCGTGCTCCATCACATGCGTTTCCTCAAACGGGATAAGACCACCCGGTTCGAAGGTCACGATGGTCACATGCATGTCATGGCGCAGATCGGCGGGATCAACGAAGCGTGTCGTCGCCCAGCGGCCCTGCGTGTCAGGCATCGGAGTGGGTGCAACACTGGCGTCGCTGGTCACGAGCGCTTCTGGCAGAGGAATGCTCTCGACGCGCTGATAGCGCTTGCGAATCCAGTGAAAGCGCGCGACCACGGCGTGCCGGTTATCGACGCTCCAGGCCGTTCCAGGAGGCACATAAGCGAAGCCCCCTGGCCCGAGCGTGTGGGGAATGCCAGCAATCGTCACGTCGATGGTGCCGGAAACGACAAAGAGGGCCGCCTGCGCCTCGGGGTCCGGTTCCGGCGCGCGACTGCCCCCATCCGGGCCGACCTCCATGATGTATTGCGAGAATGTTTCGGCAAATCCTGACAAGGGGCGGGCGAGGACCCAAGCACGCGTATTGTTCCAGTGCGGCAGCAGACTTGCCACGATATCACTCATCACGCCCTTGGGAATGACAGCATAGGCCTCCGTGAAGATGGCCCGTCCGGTCATCAATTGTGTCTGGGGCGGAAGACCGCCAAATGCGGCGTAATAGGATCGGTCAGTCACGTCAGAATGTTCCTTGTGTCGACAGTTCGAGCAAGCAGGCCTCATCAAGCCAAGCCTCTTCGAGATTGTTGAGAGGCGTCAGCGACAGATCACCACGATCAATCACGATGAAACGCTCGTGATCGGCAAGCACCAGCAGCGGATGATGCCAGACATTGCGGGCATAGTTGACACCCTGTCGGCCACTGGCACGGAAAGCCCGATAGGAAGCGGGTATTTGCGGATCATCACACACCACAATGAGCCATGGCTGATCCTGCAAGGGATAGAACATCTGGCTGCCATGAGGATGGCGCTCCATCATGTGAATCGAAAGGGGCTGCGGCCTCACTCTCGCAGTAAAGAGCGACACATTGACAACCCCGGTGCCACCCGCGACATCGACCCTGGCGAGGCCGTTCACCCGCTCAGCGAAGCCTTGATTGATGACGATTGGCGCGCCGCCTGTCACGTCGACCACATCGCCAAAAGGAGCGAAAGCCTCACGCGTCAAAGGCCTGATCGTAAGAACGGCATTGGCCATAATCAGCGGGTTCCTGTCCAGTTGGCCAGCGTGCGACGTTCTTCCAGCGTCAGGCCGGTGATGTTGTTGGGAGGCATGGCACGAGTCAAGACGCTGTGCATGCGGATCGCTTGTTTCTGGCGGTGGATATGCGCCGGTTCATCGAGGAGCACACCCTTTGGCGCGATCCCGATTCCGGTCCAGACAGGCTCACGCGCATGGCACATGCTGCACCGGCCTGTCACGATATCGACGATCTCTTGCGGTGCCTTCGGCTGCGATGCAAGGACAACAGACGGTGGCAGCGGTCCCATGCCCAGGCGCTCCCGCCCAAGCGGAGTCGCCGTGGAGGTAATCCATAGGGCTGTCCACATGCACAGTGCTGCAACAGCCCAGGTCCACCATGGCTCCGGCTTGCCTGCATGGCTCACATTGTAGAAGTGACGGATCAGCGCGCCGGCAATCAGAACCAGCCCGACGACGGCCGGCAGATAGGGCGTCGAATAAAGCAGTGGATAATGACCAGACAGCATCAGGAACAACACGGGAAGCGTGAGGTAATTGTTGTGCGTGGAGCGAATTTTCGCCCGTTTTCCCAGTTCAGCATCAGGCTTTTGTCCTGAAGTGAGTGCAGCGATGATCTTCTTTTGGCCGGGGATGATGATGAGAAAGACATTCCCGGACATGATGGTTGCCATCATCGCGCCGATATGGACCAAGGCGCCACGGCCAGAAAACATCAGCTGGAAGGCATAGGTCATGGCAATGATGAAGGCGAAGCCAACGGCCGCCAGTGCCATCTCGTTTTTGGCAAGCGGTGATTTGCACAATCCATCATAGACGACCCAGCCCAGCGCAAGACCGCCGATGCCAATCATGACAGCCTGCAAGGGCGAGAGTTCGCGCACCGATGGATCGATCAGGTAAAGATCAGACTGGGCGTAATAAACCCAGACCAGCAGGAAAAAGCCGCTGATCCAGGTCGAGTAGGATTGCCATTTGTGCCAGATCATCTCCGTGGGCAGATGGGACGGCGCTTCAAGGTATTTCCTCACCTCATAAAAGCCACCGCCATGCACTTCCCAGGTTGCGCCGCCTTTGCCGGCGGGTATCTCGGGAATGGCTTTCAGTGATGCATCGAGATGCATGAAATAGAAGGATGACCCGATCCAGGCGATACCCGTGATAACATGCGTCCAGCGAAGCAGAATTCCGCCCCATTCTGCAAAGATCGGATCCATCGTAATCTCCTGCCAACGAAATGAGAGTAACAGTGCTGGAGGCTTTCAAAAGAAAAAAGTTTGTGCGCATACTTTCAAATTAAATACGAAAATTTGGATCGACCGGCCATGGTCATGCTCGAAGACGTCACACTTTTCGCCCGCGTGGTCGACAAGGGCAGTTTCTCTGCTGCAGGCCGTGATCTCCGGCTGTCGGCAGCTGTTGTCAGCCATAGGATCATGGCGCTTGAGAAGCGGCTGGGCGCACGGCTATTCAGCCGCACCACGCGGAGCATGCATCTCACGACAAGTGGTCAGTTGTTCCATGAGCGAGCACTGGATCTGATTGAAGCAGCATCCCGAGCGGAGGCAAGCGTCAGCGAAGAATCGGGAATCCCAAAAGGCGCAATTAAGGTGACAGCCCCTTTGGGTTTGGGCCGTCGCCTTCTGGGACCAGCGGTTGTCCGATTCAGGGAAGCTTACCCTGGCGTCGACATCCGTGTTCGGTTGTCCGAACATTTGCTCGATCTCGTAGACGAGGGTATTGATGTCGCCCTGCGTCTCTCGGAAATGCCCAATTCCAGCTTTATCATGAGAAAAGTGGCAGATATTGAGCGCGTGCTTTGCGCCGCTCCGGCCTATACTCATAAGGCAGGTTCGCCAAAAACGCCAGCGGATCTCATGCATCACCGATGCCTGCTCCTCCGCTTTCCAGGATCACGGCAATTTCGCTGGCAGCTGGCGGATCTGGATGGAAAAGCCGAACTGGTCACAGTCACTGGCCCCTTCGATGCAGACGATGGCGATCTTCTGACCCAATGGGCCCTTGATGGACAAGGGATCGTGTTGAAGCCGATCTTTGAGGTGGCCAGGCATCTGGCAAATGGAAGTCTTGTCCGGGTCTTGCCAGATTTCAGGCCGTCATCAGTAACGCTCGCCGTCATTCATCAGACGCGCCAGCTTGTCCCACCCAAGATTCGCATTTTCACGAATTTCCTGACAGACGAGGCGCGACGCTATGTTGAGGCGGAAATGAAACAAGCGGACGGAATTTCTCCCGTCCGCCCGTGATTCACCTGGTATGATCGCGCGAAGTCAGTGCCCGCCCTCGGCCTGTGCCGCTGCATGCTTCATCGCAGCCTCAGCATCTTCGCCGGACGTCCAGCCATTGAAGAAGAGATTAAGAGCAACTGCCGCGATGGCCGATAGCAGGATGCCTGAATGCAGAAGCGGCGCCAGTTCCTTCGGCATGTTCTTGAAAAAATCAGGTGCCACCAGCGGAATCATCCCAAACCCGACCGATACCGCGACGACGTACAGATTGTTGCGGTTGGACTTATAGTCGACCCCGGCCAGAATACGGATTCCGGTCGCTGCCACCATTCCGAACATCACGATGCCCGCACCGCCAAGCACGAAAAGCGGGACCGACTCAACCAGCGCCCCAAGCTTCGGCATCAGACCCATCACGATCATGATGGCGCCGCCCGCAACGCAAACGTAACGGCTGCGAATACCAGTAACACCCACAAGGCCGACGTTCTGCGAGAAGGAGGTGTAGGGGAAAGTATTGAAAATCCCGCCAATCAGCGTGCCAAGACCATCAACACGCAGTCCACGCGTCAGGTCGTCACGTTTGACAGGGCGACCGGTGATGTCTCCCAAAGCCAGAAACATGCCGGACGATTCGATCATGACGACGATCATCACCAGCGACATGGTCAGGACGGCCACGAGATCAAATTTGGGCACACCAAAGGCGAACGGATAGATCAGACCGAACCATTCCGCATTTGCCACTTTGGCAAAACCCATCTTGCCAATCATGAAGGCGACAACACACCCGATGACAATGCCAATCAGAACAGAAATATTGTTGACGAAGCCGCGACCGTAGCGTGTGATCAGCAGGATCACGACCATCACAAAGGCCGCCATGCCGATATGCGTTAGATCGCCATAGCCCGGGAGAGAAGGCGCAGGCGCCCCTGCCGCCCAGTTGACGCCAACACGCATCAGCGAAATGCCGATCATGAGGATGATTGTACCGGTTACAACTGGCGGAAACAGTGGCAGCAGCCTGCTGATAAACGGTGCGACAATCATTGTAAAAATGCCCGCCGCGATGACGGAGCCGAAGATACCCAGAACACCAAGCTCCGGATTGCCTGCCATCGCCACCATAGGTCCGACAGCAGCGAATGTGACACCCATCATGACAGGCAGTCGAATACCGAAATGACGGCCCATTCCAAGCGACTGAATCAAGGTCACAACACCGCAGCAGAACAGGTCAGCGTTGACAAGGAAGGCGATCTGTTCCGGTGATAGCTTCAGTGCGCGCCCGACAATGAGCGGAACTGCAACCGCACCGGCATACATCACGAGAACATGCTGAAGACCGAGTGCGGCCAGTTTTGGTGGTGGAAGAATCTCATCCACTGGATGAGTCTTGTTCATCATAGCGCCTGTCAATGCGGTGGCCATGGCTATCCCCCTATCCAGAAATCTTATGGCAAATGGTTTTTTATGGTGCTCACTTCTGGTATCTTGCACAATCGAGTAATTCAAAATTTTGAATAGCAGCCGCGTTGCTTCATCACTTTCAAATAAAAATATACAATCGCATAATTGGCTTATCCATTTTGATGGTCTGAGATCGCTCCCAGAGACCAGCCTTGCCAGGCTCACTTCGGCTCTCAGAATCCATTGAGGGATCAAAGGGTATCCCACTCCTTGATCAACTCTCCTGGAAAATGACAAAACCAGATATCTCTGCGCAGCGTAATGATAGCAAGCACACGCTGCTCTCACGGGCTTTGAGGAACTGGAATGACGGGCAAGATTTTGATTTACGGCGGTGCCGGTGGCATTGGCGCAGCAACGGCACTCCTCTTGCACAAGAAGGGCTACCCATTGCACCTTGCCGGGCGCGACGGGGAGAAACTCGCCTCAGTTGCACAGGCGGTCAGTGGCACATTCAGCATTGCAGATGTGGAAGATGCGTCCTCCTTTGCACGTGTCATGGCAGATGTCGGCGAAACACTTGCAGGGCTCGTCTATGCCGTGGGCACGATCAATCTGAAGCCTCTGGGGCGGCTTGCCAGTGCTGATTTCGAGCGGGATTTTCGCATCAATGCGCTGGGCGCTGCCCTTGCCGTGCAGGCGGCATTGCCTGCCTTGAAAGCGCATGATGGCATCGCCTCGGTCGTGCTGTTTTCAACGGTTGCAGTGGCGCAGGGTTTCACAGCGCATGCCTCCGTTGCCATGGCCAAGGGCGCGGTTGAGGGCTTGACGCTGGCACTTGCAGCCGAGCTTGCGCCGAAGGTGCGCGTCAATGCCATTGCGCCAACCCTGACAAGGACACCACTTGCGAAAGGACTGACAGCCAGCGAGCCGATGGCCAATGCCATCGCCCAGATGCATGCCATTCCCCGTCTTGGTGAAGCGCAGGACAGTGCGGCCCTTGCGGCATTCCTGATTTCCGAAGAAGCGGGCTGGATCACGGGGCAGAGCATCGGTGTGGACGGCGGGCGATCCACGCTCAGAACAAAAGGATAGCCCGTTTCAGATGCCGAAGATGCGCAAGAAATCGGATCTGCCGACCAAAACCTGCACAGTCTGCGGATTGCCGTTTTCCTGGCGCAAGAAATGGGAAACTGTCTGGCACGAAGTTCGCTACTGCTCTGACCGGTGCCGGAGGAATGCCAAGAAGCAGCCTCCGGTAACAATTCCTGATCCTACGACAGCAGCCGCACCATCCACAGGGCAAGCCCGGGGATTGCCACGACAAGCGCCAGCCGAATCACATCGGCAACGATGAAAGGCAGCACGCCGCGATAGGTCTGGGAAATCGGAATGTTTTTCGCCAGCGACGAGATGACAAAAACATTGAGTCCGATCGGCGGCGCGGTCAGTCCTATACCGACGACGATGAGCACAAGAATGCCAAACCAGATCGCCACGTCATCTGGCGACATGCCAAAATCAAGGGCCTGAATCACCGGGAAGAACACCGGCAATGTCAGCAAAATCATGGCAAGCTCATCCATCACCGCGCCCAGCAGGATGTAGAATGCCAGCATCGCGATCAGGACCACATAGGGCGACAGGCCGGAACTTCCGATCATTTCTGCGGCGACTGTCGGCAGTCGCGACAAGGCAAGGAAAGCTCCGAAAACTTCGGCTCCCAACAGGATGATGAAGATCATGCCTGATGTCTCGGCAGTCTGCTTGATGGCCTCGACAATATCCTTCCGGCTTAACGTGCGCCCTGCCACACCGATCACGAGCATGGCGATGGCACCAACGGCGGCCCCTTCAGTCGGTGTGAAAATACCGCCATAAATACCGCCAACAACGACCACGGCAACGAGAATTGCGGGCATGACCGTCACATCGATCACAGCGACCAGAAGCGCGAGCAGCCCGAAGACAACCGCATTATCCCAGGCAAGCTGCTCTCGCATGAGCTGCGCAACAATGATCGCCATCATGATGCCTGCAACCGCCTTGGGCCAGACCGGCTTGTTGCTTGTCTAAACCACGATATGGTCCGCCTGAGGGGCCAGTTCCGGATTACGCCGGACAACAATGGC
>JANNRX010000491.1:0-2296 GCA_031401875.1 Hyphomicrobiales bacterium
ACACGCGGCTTGCCATCGGCTTCCAGAAAGCGGATCGGTGCCTGTTCGGACAGCACGGTTCCAACCTGCGTCACAGCTAACCCCGCCTTCAGGCAGGCCGTTGCAAAGGCCTTTGCCTTCGCCTCTGGCACGGCAGCCAGCACCTCGTAATCATCGCCGCCGGTCAGCGCGGTTTCCCGAAATTCAGGATCATGCCGGAATGCAGCTCTGGCCGCGACAGAATGGGGAATGTTGTCGAGCAAGACATCTGCTCCGACATTTGCCAGCCGCAGCATTTTCGCAAGATCACCCGCAAAGCCATCAGAGATATCCATGGCCGCATGCGCGTGACCCCGCAGGATGGCGGCAATGGCGTTTCGCGGCCTTGGCCGCAGATAACGCTCATGCAAGAAATGACCATGATCTGCGCTCAGCTGCAGGGCTTTGTCTTGCTTTTCCGCCAGCCGCAACTGAAGGCCGATGGCAGCATCGCCGATGGTTCCTGTGACAAACAGCCGGTCACCCGGTTTCGCACCGCTCCGTCTGACCATCCTGCCCGCCGGAACCGAACCGAAGGCGGTGATCGACAGGCCAAGCGGACCACCGGTTGAAACCGTATCCCCCCCGATCAGCGGACATGCTGCGGATTTGGCCAAGGCACCAAGACCGCCCGCAAAAGCCGCAAGCCAATCATCGTCAAGCCGCATTCCGCTCTTTTGCGCTGGCAGCATGAGCGCGAGCACAAAGCCGAGAGGATCAGCGCCTTTCGCGGCAAGATCAGACAGATTGACCGCCAGCGCCTTATGGCCGATCGTTGCTGGCGGATCATCCGCAAAAAAATGCACATCTGCCGCCAGTGCATCCGTGGTGATGACAAGGTCATGGCCAACTGGCGGTCTCAGAAGTGCGGCATCATCCAGCAAGCCAAGCCCCGCTTCACCTGCAATTGGCGCAAAATGCCGTGCGATCAGGTCGAACTCCGACAACATGTTCGTCAGGCTTTCTTCGGCAGCTCGCCGCTTCTTGCTTCCCGCGCCAGCCTGTCAAGCACAGCATTGACCATGGCGGTCTCCTCTTTCTCGAAGAAGGCGCGGGCGATGTCGACATATTCCGAAAGGACCACTTTCACCGGAACATCAGGTGATTGCAGCAGCTCGAATGCCCCTGCACGCAGGACCGCCCGCATGACATTCTCGATACGCTTCAATGGCCAGCCCTTGGCGAGCAATTCATCAACCGTCGGATCAATCCGCTTTTGATGATCAATCACGCCCTGAACGATAATGCGGAACAAGGCACTGTCAGTGGGCTTGTATTGATCGCCTTCGATCTCCTTGCCCATCCAGTGCCGCTCGAATTCCGGAATGATCTCGTTGAGGCCCTTCTGGGTCAGATCCATCTGGTAAAGCGCCTGCACGGCAGCGAGGCGCGCGGCTGAACGTCGCTCACCGAGGCCGACATGGGCGCGTGGAGGCTTGGGTTTCGAGGAAATTTTGTCCGTTGTCACGGGCGAGCTCCATAGGTTTTCTTCAACCGTATCAGAGCAAGGCATGCCCTGGCTGCATCGGCTCCCTTGTTCATCTGCGTGCGGTTGGCGCGAGCCAATGCCTGTGCCTCGTTCTCGACCGTCAGAATGCCATTGCCCAGCGCAAGCTTGCGGGCCACAGCCAGATCCATCAGTGCGCGAGAGCTTTCGCCGGCCACAACTTCGAAATGATAGGTTTCGCCACGGATGACGCAGCCCAGCGCCACGGTGCCATCAAATGGCTTTCCTGCGGCAGCGGCACCATCCATCGCGATGGCGATGGCAACCGGGATTTCAAGTGCCCCTGGAACGGTGATGATATCAACAGTTCCACCCGCCGCTTCCACGGCTTCGCGGGCACCCGCCAGCAATTCGTCATTGATGGCATCATAAAACCGACCTTCGACCACAAGAATGCGAACTCCCGGAAGCAACGACAAGGCATCGGTTTGACGGCTCGGATTGGCCATGGATAAGACTTTCAAAGAACGGCTGCCAAAGGGGCAGGGACTGCAAGCGCCGTTCTAGGATGTGTTGGTCATTTAAGGAATAGCCCTGTGCCATGAAAATGGTTCGGGTTCATCGTGTCGCAGGTCAGGCTGTTCCAGCCAAGCTGTTCTAGGGTGTGTTGACAAACTGGGCAGGTGCTCGATGAGATCAAAAAGGGACCGAGATTCATGCGGCGATCCGAAGTCAATACGTCCGTATTGGCGAGGGACGGCGCTTGAACATCGGCCCTTTTTCATCTCACCGCAAAGCGGCGCGGCGATTTTGGCCCATGGCTTCGACGTT
>JANNRX010000492.1:0-5730 GCA_031401875.1 Hyphomicrobiales bacterium
CCGTACGCGATGCGGGCCTGCGCGATTTTCGTTGAGACTATGGTATTGTCAGCTTCGATATCCTCGGGACGAACGATACCGGCAACGATCAGCTCGCGGACTTCGAAATTCACCCGGATCTCCTGCTTGCCCTCGATCACCAGATTGCCGTTAGGCAGGATCTGGGTGACGACGCCTGCGATATTGGTGGTCAATTGCTCCTGCCGCCGCACGGAGCCTGCCCCTTCGGTGTTGGAATCAGATGTCACGGTGAGCAGTGAATCGGCTTCGGTGCCGACCTGTTTCTTGCCGCCTGGCAGAAAACGGGCGATCGCCGAGCCGACGGCACCGGTGATGTTGCCGCCGATCTGGCCACCGGCTGTTCCGCTTTCACCGGCCTTGCGTGACCGGCGTGTTGTATTGTCGATATTGGCGCGGTCCGTAATTTGCACTTTGACGGTCAGGATATCGCCGATCTGCTGGGCGCGCTGATCCTTGAAAAAGGCGCGCGAACCGGAGCGCCAGAGCGAATTGCCCTGATAGCTGACAGGCTGGGGTATCGGCATTGGCATCTGGATCGGCTTGTATCCGGGCTGCGCGGTGGGGTTCTCGATGGCCGAAAGCGCAGGCGGCTGGCCGATATTCTTCAGCCGGTCGAGGCTGGAGCAGGCACCCAGTGAAAGCGTCGCGATGGCAAAGCTAAAAGTCTTTGAAAGGATCCTCATGATTCTGTTTCCTTACGCTTACTGAATGTCAGCGCCGTTGCGGGCGCTTTTTTGCGGCAGGACAACGCCTGTGACTCTTACCCGGCCAGGACCGATGATTGTGGTTTCGACAATTTTCTTGGAGCTGATATTCTGGACCGAGATCGTGTCGCCAAGGGCACCGGTCTGAAGCGCCTTGCCGCGCATCGAGAGCTGGAGGCCGGGCTGCTCGTGGATCATCACGACATTTGCATTGCGCTCGACCAGTTCTGTCCGCTGAATGTCGGGCTCGCGCAGCACAAGCCCTTTAGGCAAGGCGCGACGGGCAGAGTTGCCAATGATCTTTGCCGGATCAGAGAGGATATCAGGGCCCAGTTCCGAGCGTTTTCTGCGCTCGAATGACACATCGGCGGCAGTCACCACATCGCCTCGCAAAACCGCGCGCGTCAGCACCGGCGCCCGGATGATATCTGCAATATTTCCAATCACTGTCGCTGGATTAAGCTCAAGCGCGCGACTTCCGGGCACCACATAGGTCGCCTCGAAACGGCCGGTTGTGGCGCTGTAGGTGAGACTGCGCACCTGCACAGGTGCTGTCGCACTGGTCTCGACAGTGACTTCCAGTTGCCCTGAATTCAGTTCGATCTCGCTGTCGTTAGGCGCCTGATAATCCCTCACCAGAACAGCGGTCACCGCACGGCTGATCTCTTCGGCATTGACGCGGCGCCCCGCCCGCCGGACGGTGATGGAAGTGAGGCCATTGGTGTCGATCTCGGGCACATCATTGTCGCGCACCGCACTTTTGATGCGTGAGGTTGAAATCATGCCGGAAGCCCCCGGCTTGGGTGCGCCGAAAACGGCAATATCCGCAAACCTGCCAGCACCGTCGAAAAGATCGCCGATGCGAACCATGTCGCCCTCCACCGTGACGATGGGCCTGAGGCGCAATGGCGTTGACTGGGCTTTTGCCGCGATCACGGTCATCACCATGAGGGTGGCGCAAACCGCCGCTGTATAAGCAACCAGATGCTTCGTTTTGATAACCGGAGTACGATCGAGAAAGCTCATGAATGTTACTCCTTAACCACGGAAGATCTGTGCGGCAGCGGTCAGCATCTGATCCGAGGCGGTAATGACCTTGGAGTTGAGCTCATAGGCGCGCTGTGCGGCGATGAGAGATGAAATCTCGGTCACGGCGTTGACATTCGATTCCTCAAGATAGCCCTGCTGTATGGTACCGAACCCCTCCGTTCCGGGAGAACCGTCAATGGCCGGGCCTGAGCCTGCGGTCTCGGTGAAGAGGTTGTCTCCTATTGATTCAAGACCCGTCTTGTTGATGAAGCGGCTGAGCGTGATCTGGCCAAGCTGCTGTGGTGTGACGTTGCCGGGCGTCAGGGCTGTAACGGCACCACTGCCACTGATTGACACGCTGGTGGAGTTCGCAGGCACGGTGATGCCGGGATCGACGAGATAACCCTGCCCGGTCACCAGCCTGCCCTGACTGTCAAGATCAAGCGAGCCGTCGCGGCTGTAGGCGGTGCGCCCATCGGGCAGCGCAATGCGCAGATGGCCTTCCCCGCGGATCGCAAGATCATAGGTCTTTTCCGTCGGGTTGACGTTACCCTGGCTCATGATCCTGGGTGTCGAAACTGTCTGCACCCCTCCACCAATGGCAACACCTGCCGGGATCTGGTTGTTCTGATCCGATGTCGGCGTGCCAGCCCGGGTGACCTGTTGATAGAGCAGATCCTGAAAGTTCACGCGCTGGCGCTTGAAGCCGGTCGTGCGCATGTTGGCCACGTTGTTGGAGATGACCTGAACATTCGTCTCTTGGGCGAGCATTCCGGTTGCGGCTGTCTGAAGGGCTCTCATGGGTCAGATTCCTGTTCGGTTCTGCGCGGATCAATTGTTGTTGGTGTCGGCGAGACGGTTGAGCGAACTGCGCCGAAGCTCTTCGGTCTTTTGCATCAGCGATGCGATGCTCTGGTACGAGCGAGAAATTTCCATCAGCCGCGAGATTTCCTTCACCGCCTTGACGTTGGATTTCTCGATCTCGCCGGTGACGAGTCGGAAGTCTCTCGGCTGCGCGGTCTGAAGCGGCGTGGTTGTCGAGAACACATTCTGTCCCTCATTGCGCAGAAGCTGCGGATTGGGGACGTTGACAATCTTGAGGCGTCCGCGTGGACCAGCGCTGGAAGTGATTGTCCCGTCAGGTGCAATTCTCAGATCGGTTTCAGTCGGCGCAACGGTGAGCGAACCCTGATCTGTCACCACCTGGTGACCATCGCTGGTGACGAGTTCGCCCCTTGCATTGATCGCCAGAGCCCCGTTGCGGGTGTAACGCTCGGTATTGCCCGGGCCACCGCGCACCGCGATCATGCCGTCGCCAACAATGGCGACATCCAGCGGATTGCCTGTGCGCTCGAAGCTGCCCTGGGAAAAATTCAGCGTGGTGCCACGATCCCAGACATAGGAAACGCGCTTGTCCGCATTCCTGAAGTTCTCAGCACGCGCCACCGGTGCCAGGAATTCCTGAAACACGGTTTCGCGGCGTTTGAAGCCGTTTGTATCGACGTTGGCGACATTGTTTGCCACCACATCGAGTTCACGGGCAAGCGCCACCTGGCGCGATAACCCTATGAGTAGCGCGTTCTCCATGGAACTGCTCCTTCGTTGCTCCCCAACGATGCGCGATCTTCAGGTGCTCCCCAGCCACTGAACATCACGCAACGGAAGGAGCAGAAGGCGTGCCAAATCAGATTTTGAAAAAAATGTGTTTTATTTCAATGGATTGAAAAATTATTCGGTCGAGGCAATCGTGTTTCGCGTTTGCTTCTGGCAGTTTTGACCCGGCAAAATTTGCCTGTCGGCAGTCAAATCTAAAGTCTTCGTTAACCATAAATGGCGAGTGTCGTAACGTAAGTACAAAAGATGCGATGGGCATTGCTTCATTCGCGTCGGACTTTCACGGGAAAACGGACTGCCACATGGCCAAGAAACGTGCTGATGACGACGCCCCTGAAGATGAAACGGGCAAGAAGAGCAAGCTTCCGAGCAAGAAGGTCATGATGATCGGTGCCGCAGCACTCGTGCTCATGCTTGGCGGCGGTGGAGGATACTGGTTCTTCGCCAAGGGCAAATCGTCATCGGATAAAATGATGGCGGCAGCTCCCGGCGATTCCAAGGCATCGGTTGCCGGGGGGCCGAAGAAGCCTTCCGCATTTCTTGATCTGCCTGAGATGACGGTCAACCTTGCCGCCGGCGGAGGACAATCCGATCGTCAGCAATTCCTGCGCATGAAGATTGCGCTGGAGGTAGGCGAGCAGAAAATCATCACGGATATCCAGCCGATGATGCCTCGCATTGTCGATACCTTCCAGGTTTTCATGCGCGAATTGCGACCGCAGGATCTTGAGGGTTCCGCAGGGGTCTACCGTCTGAAGGAAGAGATGATCCGGCGCGTCAATGTGGCGGTCTATCCGTCACGGGTCGAGGCCGTCCTGTTCAAGGAGTTAATGGTCCAGTAGCAATGGCAGACAACAAGGATCAGGACGAACTCGCGGGCGCATGGGAAGAATCCCTGCTGGCGGAACTTGGTGGAGCGCCAGCGGACGCTGACGAATCCGCATGGACGCCCGCTGTCGCCGGATCGCTTGATCTTGGCTCCGACCGGCTGCTGAATCAGTCCGAGATCGATAACTTCCTTGGCTTCTCGCTTGATGAGACGGCGCTGGGTGGCGCGGGCGGCATCCGTGCGATTATCGATTCGACCATCGTCAGCTACGAGCGTCTGCCGATGCTCGAAATCGTCTTTGACCGCCTCGTGCGGTTGCTGACAGTCAGCTTGCGCAATTTCTTCTCGGATAACGTCGAGGTTTCTCTGGACGGGATTACGTCGGTCCGCTTCGGCGACTACGTTTCCTCGATCCCGTTGCCTGCCATTCTCTCTGTCTTCAAGGCCGAGGAATGGGATAACAATGGTCTTGTCTTTGTTGACTCCAATCTGATTTACCTGATCATCGATGTTTTGATGGGTGGCAAGCGCGGGCATTCTTCCGTGCGCATGGATGGACGTCCCTACACCACGATTGAAATCAATCTGGTCAAGCGCATGCTTGACGTGGTGTTGACCGACGCGGCCGAGGCTTTCGCACCCTTGTCTCCCGTGACCTTCACGATGGACAGGATCGAGACCAATCCACGCTTCGCCTCGATCACACGCCCGGCCAATGCTGCAATCCTTGTCGAGTTGCGCCTTGACATGGAAGGCCGCGGCGGGGTCATCGAGATCCTGCTGCCTTTCGCCACCATCGAGCCGATCCGTGAATTGCTGCTTCAGAGCTTCATGGGTGAAAAACTTGGCCGCGACCCCACATGGGAAGGCCATCTTGCCACCGAAGTTTTCGGGGCAACTCTGGAGCTGGAGGCTGTCCTGCATCAGATGGATATGCCGTTGCGCCAGATCGTCAATCTCAAGGTGGGGGATACCATTCTGTTTGATATCAAGTCTGATCCTATCGTGCGTATCCGTTGCGGCAACGAGCAGGTGACGGAAGGCCGTATGGGACGGATCGGAGATAATATCGCGGTACAGGTTCTCTCGCCCTTGATCCGTTCAAGGACAACGCTTGGCATTTTCGAGCAGGGACCTTCGGGCAAGCGAGACTGACAATGGCAAGAGAGACTGACGAAGGCAAAAGGGACTGATGATGAGTAGCGTCGTGGGATTTGTCATTGAACTTGTCGTGGTTGTTCTCCTTGGTTTTACGGTGGCCTATTGCATCATCCTTGATCGCCGCCTTCAGCGGCTGCGCTCCGATGAGACATCCATGCGCCAGACCGTCGTCGATCTCGGGCTCGCAACGGAGCGGGCTGAACGCGCGATTGACGGTTTGCGTCAGGGATTGAGCCGCTGGGAGGGTGAATTTGGCGCGCGCATGAAGGCCGCGGAAGCAGCCAACAGCGAGCTAGAAGACACGATCAAGGCGGGTGACGAGGTGCTGGATCGCATCAGCCGCATCGTCACTGGTGCAAAACGCGCCATGGC
>JANNRX010000493.1:0-5088 GCA_031401875.1 Hyphomicrobiales bacterium
GCGAAGGAATTCAAGGCAGGTGCTGCCAGTCGCGTGGTGAATGTGCATGGCGTGGCGGCGGATGAGATGATCCTCGATGCTGGTCCGCAATCCGTGGCTGCGGTCAATGCTGCACTGGCGAAAGCCAGGACCCTGGTCTGGAACGGTCCCATGGGGGCTTTCGAGATCGCGCCGTTTGATGCAGGCACAGTCTTGGTGGCCAGGGAAGCGGCGCGTTTGACAAGGGCGGGAGTGCTTCTATCCGTGGCTGGCGGCGGCGATACGGTTTCGGCATTGAATCACGCCCGCGCGGCAGAGGACTTTACTTACGTTTCCACAGCCGGCGGTGCTTTCCTGGAATGGATGGAAGGCAAGATCCTGCCCGGCGTTAACGCATTGGGATGATTTTATAATAATTTATTCGATTCTTGCCCGCTTCACTTCTTTGTGGCCTTGGCAAGACAGCCTTTTGTGCACTAGGTAGTATCAGGCACTGCGATAAGGTGCCTTTGCATTGGGAGCGAAACAATGAAAATTACAATCAAGGATACGCCTTCACGCCGGAAGTTCATGACCGGTACGGCAGTAGCCGCTGCGGCGACAGTCGTGGCTCCGGCCATAGCCAACGCGCAGGGCCCGATCACCATGCGCTGGCAGAGCACCTGGCCAGCAAAAGATATCTTCCATGAATATGCATTGGATTTCGCCAAGAAGGTCAACGACATGACCGGCGGTGATCTCAGGATCGAGGTTCTGCCCGCAGGCGCGGTTGTTCCCGCCTTCGGCCTGCTCGAAGCGGTCTCCAAGGGAACGCTGGACGGCGGTCACGGCGTTCTGGTCTATCACTATGGCAAGCAGACGGCGCTCGCGCTCTGGGGTTCGGGCCCTGGCTACGCTATGGACGCCAACATGCTGCTCGCCTGGCATAAATACGGCGGTGGCAAGGAACTGCTCGCTGAACTCTACAACTCCATCGGCGCCAATGTCGTGTCCTTCCCCTATGGCCCGATGCCAACCCAGCCTCTCGGCTGGTTCAAGAAGCCGATTGCCAAGGTCGAGGATCTCCAGGGCGTGAAATACCGCACGGTGGGCATTTCCATCGATGTCTTCACCGGCATGGGTGCGGCAGTGAACGCGCTTCCCGGCGGCGAAATCGTCTCCGCCATGGATCGCGGGCTTCTCGATGCGGCGGAATTCAACAACGCCTCTTCAGACCGCCTGCTGGGCTTCCCGGACGTCTCCAAGATCTGCATGTTGCAGAGCTTCCATCAGAACGCCGAGCAGTTCGAAATCATGTTCAACAAGGCAAAATATGATTCCCTGCCTGACAAGATGAAGGCGATTATCGCCAATGCGACAGAGGCTGCCTCTTCCGACATGTCCTGGAAAGCGATTGATCGTTACTCCAATGATTACGTCGAGATGCAGACCAAGGACAAGGTGCGTTTCTTCAAGACGCCGGATGCCATCCTCAAGCGTCAGCTTGAAATCTATGACACGGTTGCCACCAAGAAGGCGGCTGAAAATCCGATGTTCAAGAAGATTCTTGAATCGCAGATTGCCTTTGCTCGCCGCGCCACGCAGTGGGAGCAGGATACTGTCGTGAACCGCAAGATGGCCTATGACCATTACTTCGGTCCTAACGGTGTTGCCAAAAAGACCTGAGCCTTTCGCTCAGACAAACGACAATGGCTTCCGGTCTCATGGCCGGAAGCTTATTGGTATGGGCTCCCTGTCCTGTGAGCCGATGGATTTGACCGCATGACTGTAGAAAAATTCCTTCATACCATCGACGGCGTGAGCACGTGGGTGGGAAAGCTTGCGGCATGGCTGATCATCGGTCTCATGCTTCTGGTCTGTGCCGAGGTCTTCAAGCGCTATCTGCTGAACGCGCCGACAGCCTGGATTTTTGATGCCAGCAACATGTTCTACGGAACGCTGTTCATGCTTTGTGGCGCTTATACTCTGGCGCAGAACGGCCATGTTCGCGGTGACTTTCTCTATAGCTCCTTCAAGCCGCGCACCCAGGCCGCGCTGGATTTGGCGCTCTATATCCTGTTCTTCATTCCTGGCATCTTGGCGCTGGTCTATGCCGGATATTCCTACGCGGGCGATTCCTGGCGCATCGGCGAGCACTCCAATGTCACCGCCAATGGCCCGCCGGTCTATCATTTCAAGACGGTGATCCCGATTGCGGGCGCTCTCATCATGCTGCAGGGCATCGCCGAAATCGTGCGTTGCATCGTCTGCCTGAGGACTGGTGAATGGCCAAGCCGCCTGCATGACGTTTCCGAGATTGACGTGATCGGCGAGCAGCTTGCCGCCAGCGAGCATGTGGACGAGGAATCGCGCAAGATCGCCATGGAAAAGGCCCAGTCCATCGAAGAAGCCGCCCGTCAACGCGGCCGTGGCGGAGACAGCGTATGAGTATTTTTGCAATGAGCGATCCTGCTCTCGGGCTTCTGATGCTTGGCCTTATCGTGGCGGCGATCATGCTGGGTTTCCCCACCGCATTCACGCTGATGGGGCTTGGAATCCTCTTCGGCTTCAAGGCGTTTTATGATCCGTCGCAGGCCTGGATCGACAACCGCGTTTTCGACCTGATGGTGCAGCGCGCCTACGGGGCCATGACCAATGACGTTCTCATCTCCATCCCGCTCTTCGTGCTGATGGGTTATGTGATGGAGCGCGGCGCGCTGGTCGACAAGATGTTCTATTCGATCCAGCTTGCCTTCCGCAACGTGCCGGCGTCGCTTGCGGTTGCCTCGCTGCTGGTCTGCACTTTTTGGGGCATCGCCAGCGGCCTGGTGGGCGCTGTTGTGGTGCTGATGGGCGTCATCGCTTTCAACCCCATGCTGCGCGCCGGATACGATGTGCGGCTCGCGGCGGGCGTCATCACCGCCGGGGGCACGCTCGGCATTCTCATTCCGCCCTCGGTGATGATCATCGTCTTCGCGGCGGTCGCGGGACAGTCGGTGGTCAAGCTCTATGCGGCCGCGATGTTTCCCGGCTTCTTCCTCGCCTTCCTTTATCTCGTCTACATCCTGGGCTGGGCGACCATCAATCCGAAGATCGCGCCGAAGCTACCGGAGGAACAGACGCGCGTTCCTCTGCCGGAGTGGGTGCCGCAATTCCAAGCCGCTTATGCGCCCAACATGTTCGTGGCTGCCCTGAAGGCGATGCTCTCACCGGCCAAGGCCACAGCCATCATGGCTGATGGCAAGCCGATTGGTTTTATGGCGCTGCTGAAAATGCTGGGCTTCATGCTGGTGCCGTTCGGCCTGGTCGCTTTTATGCTCTGGGGCGTCTGGTGGTTCGCCGTCATCCGCCAGCAGAATCTCGTTGTCGAGGTGGTCGAGGGCCTTCAGCAGCTGGGTTCCGCTCCTGCCGCTCCTGAAGCGCCTGTTGGCAATCAGACGAGCCCCGCCTTCTATTGGACCTTCGCCGTCCTGACCGCGCTAATGGCGCTGATAATGCTGCGCTACTACCGTCGCATGACGGCTGAGCGTTTCGAAATCATCCGTCTCCTGACCACATCCATTGCCCCGCTCGGGCTGCTGACTGTTATTGTGCTTGCTGTCATTCTCCTCGGCATCACCACCGCGACGGAATCTGCCGCTGTTGGCGCAGCAGGCGCCTTCCTGCTCGCGCTACAGGCAGGCACTCTGGATTGGAAACGTACCAAGGAAGCTGTGTTTCTCACGGCCAAAACGACGTCAATGGTCTGCTGGCTGTTTGTGGGATCGGCGATCTTCTCGGGCGTGTTCGCGCTGCTGGGAGGCCAGGCACTGATCGAGCGCTGGGTGCTCTCGCTGGACCTCTCACCCATCGGCTTCATGATCCTCTCGCAGGTCATCATCTTCGTGCTGGGCTGGCCGCTGGAATGGACCGAGATCATCGTGATCTTTGTGCCAATCTTCCTGCCGCTGCTGAAGCATTTCAGCATCGATCCGATCCTCTGGGGCGTGCTGGTCTTCGTGAACCTGCAAGCGGCGTTCCTGTCGCCGCCGGTCGCGATGTCCGCGTTCTATCTGAAGGGTGTCGCGCCCAAGCACGTGACACTCAACCAGATTTTCGCGGGCATGATGCCCTATATGCTGATCGTCATCCTGTGCATGGTGATCATGTATATCTGGCCCGGCCTGACGCTGTGGCTGCCGAACTTCCTGTATGGGGCGGGGTGAGGCGCGGCCTCTGAATTGTCTGAGTTTTCGCGAATCTGGATTTCTGATATATTTTGCACATGAGTGAGAACATCAAAGAAGCGACGTTCGAAATCCTGAGGAAAATTCAGGAGGATATGGCTTCTTTTCGGAAATCGGTCGAAAGCAGGCTCGAGCGCATCGAAGAGATCAGCCGCAAGCAACGCCGCGATACTGCGGGCATGATGGTGATCGGCAAGGCGATGGCAGGCGATTTTGCCGAACAGATGGCCGCTGTCCTTGAGCGTGTCGAAGCGCTGGAAGCCAAGCGGAGCTGACCACTTCGTTTGCTTCTGAATTTCGCCGTTCCACCACTCATACACCATTCACCTGAAGTCTGCTTTTCCCTCGTGTCAGTCCGCGCTATAGACAGCGTCACACTTGCATCACGCGCCTAGAGGAACAGCATGTCCCGTATTACCCTCCGCCAGCTTCTTGATCACGCCGCCGAGCACAGCTACGGCGTGCCCGCATTCAACATCAACAACATGGAGCAGGCGCTGGCGATCATGGCTGCCGCGAACGAGGTTGATGCTCCTGTCATCATCCAGGCCTCGCGCGGTGCGCGCAGCTATGCCAACGACATCATGCTCAAGCACATGATGGACGCGGTGACGGAGATCTATCCACAAATCCCAGTCTGCGTTCACCTTGACCACGGCAATGAGCCCGCGACCTGCATGACCGCGATCCAGGCCGGCTTTACCTCCGTGATGATGGACGGCTCGCTGAAGGCGGACGGCAAGACACCGGGCGACTGGGATTACAACGTCGGCGTCACCAAGGCTGTGGTCGAGATGTCCCACCTCGGCGGCATTTCCGTCGAAGGCGAGCTTGGCGTTCTTGGTTCACTCGAAAGCGGCATGGGCGAAGCGGAAGACGGCCACGGTGCCGAAGGCAAGCTCAG
>JANNRX010000494.1:0-19320 GCA_031401875.1 Hyphomicrobiales bacterium
TATCCTGATGATCGGCGTGCTGATCATCGCCTTCCCGGTCTACCTGGCGATCGTCGCCTCGACCTGGGACGCCGCCACCATCGCCAACGGCCAGATGCCGATCACGCCCGGCCCGCACGCGTTCGAGAACTACTATCGCACGCTCTTCATCGGCACCTCGTCCTCGACGCGCGAGCCGGTCTGGACCATGCTGTTCAACAGCTTCGTCATGGCGATGACCATCTCGATCGGCAAGATCGCCATCTCGTTGATCTCGGCCTATGCCGTGGTCTATTACAGCTTCCCGTTCCGCAAGACGGCGTTCTGGCTGATCTTCATCACGCTTATGCTGCCTGTGGAAGTGCGCATTTTCCCGACCTTCAAGGTGGTGGCGGATGTGGGTTTCCTCGACACCTATCAGGGACTGGCCATTCCACTGATTGCGTCGGCCACAGGCACGCTGCTGTTCAGGCAGTTCTTCATGACGATACCGGATGAATTGCTGGAGGCCTCCAAGATCGACGGTGCTGGCGCTTTCCAGTTCTTCAAGGATACGGTGCTGCCCTTGTCGATGACGACAATGGCCGCGCTGTTCGTGATCCAGTTCATTTACGGATGGAACCAGTATCTCTGGCCGCTGCTGATCACCACGAAGGATTCGATGCAGACCATTGTCATCGGCATCAAGAAAATGATCGTGACGGCCGATGCGTTGACCGAATGGCAATTGGCCATGGCGACGGCGATGCTCGCCATGCTGCCGCCGGTGGCGGTGGTCGTGCTGATGCAGAAACTGTTCGTCAAGGGTCTCGTGGACCAGGAGAAGTGAGTGGCTACCGTCAAGATTGATCAGATCCGCAAGGTTTATCCCGGCAATGTCGAGGCCGTAAAAGGCGTATCCATCGATATCCCCGATGGGTCCCTCACGGTCCTGGTTGGTCCGTCCGGTTGCGGCAAATCCACATTGCTGCGCATGGTGGCCGGTCTGGAAACCATCAGTTCGGGCGAATGCTCCATCGGTGGACGCGTGGTCAATCAGGTGGAACCCGCTGATCGCGATATCGCCATGGTCTTCCAGAATTATGCGCTTTATCCACATATGAGCGTCTACGACAATATGGCCTATGGTCTCAAGAATCGTGGCACGCCCAAGGACGAGATCGAGCGTCGCGTGAACGAGGCAGCGAAGATTCTCGCCATCGAACCTTTCCTGCAGCGGCGTCCGCGCCAGCTTTCGGGCGGACAGCGCCAGCGAGTTGCCATGGGTCGCGCCATCGTGCGCAAGCCGCAGGTGTTTCTGTTCGATGAGCCGCTCTCCAATCTTGATGCCAAACTACGCGTGCAGATGCGTGTCGAGATCAAGAAACTGCAACGCTCACTGAATGTGACCTCGATCTACGTCACCCATGACCAGGTGGAAGCGATGACGCTTTCGGATCAGCTCGTCGTGATGAACGCTGGCCAGATCGAGCAGATCGGCAAACCAACAGATGTCTACCGCAGGCCTGCGACAACCTTTGTCGCAAGTTTCATCGGCTCCCCGCCCATGAACATGCTGGATGGCACCATTCAGGCTGGTCAGGTGGTTGTCGGCGCTCTCAAGCTTGCGGCACCGGATTTGCCGACACATCTTGCGGATGGAACAAGGGTCACAATCGGCCTGCGGCCCGAGGATATCGTGGTGGCGGATGCGCGTGATCGCAGCCTGATCGTGGACGTTGAGTTTGTGGAGGAGCTTGGCGCGACGCGCCTGTTGCACGGACGCTTTGAGGGTCAGTCGATCATCATGCAGGTGGAAACATCCCATTTTGCGCAAGGCAGCGGCAAGGTCGGTTTCTCTCTTCCACCCGCTTGTGTGCATGTTTTTGACGCCAGCAGTGGAATGCGCCTGAACTGACGATAGGCCCTTGGCTCCAAACCCCTTTCAGGCGCGCCCGGCCTCACTGGAGAGCATCACCGGATTGATGCCCAGTGTCTTCAGTGCCCGGTCGTATTTGCTCTCGATATCATTGCTGAACAGGATATCGGGATCGCAAGGACAATGCAGCCAGCCGTTGGCCGCGATCTCGCGCTCCAGCTGGCCTGCGCTCCATCCCGCATAGCCGAGCGCCAGTATGGATGAGCTTGGCCCCTCTTCCTTGGCAATGGCCCGCAAGATATCGAGTGTTGCCGTCATGCAGATGCCGCCACCAATCACTTCCGTGACATTATCGATGGAGAAGTCGGAGGAATGCAGCACAAAACCACGGCTTGTTTCCACCGGACCACCGCGCAGCACATGCGCGTGGGAAATCCGGTGCGGCAGGCGTATGGCCTGATCCGCCTCAATCAGATCGAGTTGGACCAGCAAGTCGCGGAACGTCATGCTGGGCTTGCGGTCATTGATGACGATGCCCATGGCACCCTCGCGCGAATGACCACACAGATAGATGACGCTGCGCTGAAAGCGCTCATCCCGCATGCCGGGCATGGCAAGGAGCATCTGGCCCCCGAGCATCCCGCTTTCCATGGCCGTATTTCTAAGTTTCGCTATCATGACAGAACTGAAGTAATCACGATTTTCATGGTTTGGAAAGTTTGTCAGGCGAGACTCTTTCCATGACGGTGATGCATGATGTCTCCTGGGTGGGCACTTCACGAAAACTTGGCTGGTGCGTTATTCTCCATCCTGTCAGGAAATGGGCATGATTAATTCTGTTTGTGTGAAGCTGGACAGGCGGCAAGCCCTGCTTGGGTTAACGGGTTCAGCTCTGCTGCTGAGCACACTGCGGCCCTTTGCCTCGGAGCGCGGTATTCTTGCTTCGCCGTGGTCTCAATCCTCGCATTCAGGGCTGCGTTTGATCGCGGCCGGGCCTGCGAGTGGCAAGTCCGGGCATTACCATGCCGGCATTGATATCCAGCTCGCCCCTGGTTTCAAGACCTACTGGCGCCATCCCGGAGACAGCGGTGTTCCCCCCGTTTTCAACTTTGATGGATCAGACAATCTTGGCAATGCAGAGGTCCTGTTTCCGATGCCAACGCGCTTTTCGGATGGGGCAGGTGGAAGCTCGTTTGGTTACGCAACACCGACGATCCTCCTGCCTGTCTCAGTCGTGGCGAAGGATCCGTCAAAGCCTGTCCTCTTGCGGCTGAAGGCTGATTATGCAGTCTGCGAGAAGATTTGCATTCCTGCCAACGGGGAAGCAGCACTGGCCATGCCGACAACGCCCCATGATACTTCGGCCCGCGCTATCAAGGCTGGCCAGGATCTTGTTCCTGATGTGGTTGCGCTCAATTCGGGAACATCCTTGCAGATCGTGGCATTCCAAAAGGGGCCAGAGCCTGAGCAGTTCATGGTTGATGTGCGGGTTCCAAAGGAGTTGAACCCTGACCTTTTTCTGGAAGGCGAGAGTCCCTGGTTCTTCGAAACCAAAGCCTTTACCCGCAAATCGGGCGAACTTGGCTCCTTTCTGGTTTCCGTGATCGAGCGCTCCAAAGCGGCGGATTGCACCGGTGCCGAAGTGACTCTGACACTGGTGGCGCACAAGCATGCGATAGAAGTGAGAACAAGGCTCGACCTTGCGCTCGTGACGCATTAAGTCTCTTTCGGAAATCAAACCGAGGAGCATTCTCATGACAATCAAGGTTGGCGATCGCCTTCCCGAGGCAACATTCACAATCATGACCGCTGACGGTCCAAAACCCGTCACGACGCAAGACGTCTTCGGCGGCAAAACCATGGTGCTGTTTGCCGTTCCTGGCGCTTTCACGCCGACCTGCCACGGCAACCACCTGCCGGGTTTTTTGCAGCATGGTGATGCGCTCAAGGCGAAGGGGGCCGATGGCATCGCCGTGACCGGCGTCAATGACGTGTTCGTCATGAAGGCCTGGGCTGAAGCCTCGAATGCTGTTGGCAAGATCGATTTTCTGGCGGACGGCAGTGGTGCATTCGCCAAGGCTGTCGGTCTTGATCTTGATCTGACCGAAAGGGGCCTCGGCCTTCGCTCGAAGCGGTATTCCATGGTGGTCAAGGACAGCATCGTTACGGCTCTCGCTGTCGATGACGTGCCTAGCCAGGCGGCGATGTCCAGCGCCGAAGCCACGCTCGGCATGCTCTGAGGCTTCCTTCCCGAAAGGGATTGACCGCACCTTTGTAAACTGACATTAAAACCTGACGGGGTTCAAGCGTCGCCCCGTCAGGCATTCGCCCAAGACGTAAACGATCAGCCGGTTCCACGGCTTTCGGACAAGGGGCCTATGATGCAAAACCATCCATTCAGCACTCCAGTAGAAAAGCTTGCACGGATGCTCGGCGGACCTTCGTGGCCTGAGGTCATCGATGTCCGCGATGACAATGATTATCCCGCTGATCCACGCGATATTCCCGGTTCGATGCACCGGCGCGAGGCCGATTTCGACCAATGGTCGCGGACGCTGGAGCGCAGCCGTCCAGTGGTTGTTTCCTGCCAGAAAGGAATGAAAATCTCGCAAGGCATCGTTGCCCGTCTGCGCTCGGACGGTTGGCAGGCTTCGTCTTTGCAGGGTGGTTTTCTCGGTTGGATATCGGCGGGATTTCCGGTGCTGCAACGCTCGGCTCTGGCGCAGATCGGCGTCCGGGAAGCATCTGTGTGGGTAACGCGGCGTCGTCCCAAGATTGACCGCGCAGCGTGCCCCTGGCTGATCAGGCGCTTTATCGATCCTCTGGCGCAATTCCTTTATGTCGAGCCGGATCAAGTGAACGCTGTAGCGTCGCGGCTGGGCGGAATCGCCTATGATATTCCCGATTGCGCTGTGACGCATGTGGGCGAGGATTGCAGTTTCGACACGATCCTGAAGCTTGCGGGACTGGCCGGTTATGCGCCACTGGACAGGCTGGCGCTGATTGTTCGCGGGGCAGATAATGCGCGGTTCGAACTGGCCCCCGAAGCGGCGGGACTTCTTGCGGTTTCGCTGGGCTTGTCTGAACTGGCGCAGGATGATGATCATGGCATGCTCAATCAGGCCTTTGTCATTTATGACGGGTTATTCGCCTGGGCCGCACGGGCTTCGGGTGAAACCCATAACTGGCCACCCAAGGCCTGAGAGCGCATCATGGCAGCTTCCTCTGATACGATTGCGCCGGCGGCACCGCTTGAACCTGCCGTCACGAAGCCTGCACTTGCTGAACTGGTGCGCGCTTTCGCCCAGATCGGCGTGTTTTCCTTCGGTGGTGCCACTGCGCAGATCGCCATGATCCATGCTCTTGCGGTGGATGAACGGCGCTGGATCGATGAGGCGCGGTTTTTGCGGGCCCTCAATTTCTGCGTTCTCTTGCCTGGCCCCGAGGCTCAGCAACTCGCGACCTATATCGGCTGGTATCTGCATGGCATCCGCGGCGGACTGGTGACGGGAATCCTGTTCGTGATTCCCGGCGCGCTGCTGATGCTGGCGCTCAGCCTTCTCTATGTGCTGGGGTCCGGCATCGGCGTTGTCGAAGGTCTGTTCTTCGGCATCAAGGCAGCAGTGCTGGCAATTGTGGCGCAGGCCGTCATCAAGCTGTCGAAGCGCGCCCTGAAATCACAGGCCTTTATTGTGCTTGCCGTCTTGGCCTTTGCCGCTTTCGCGTTTTTGAATGCACCGTTTCCTCTGGTGATTATCGCGGCGGCGCTGGCCGGTATCGCACTGACATGGCAGGCACCGGCAAATCCGGCGGACATCCCGGCAGTGGATGGTTATTCCAGCGCTGAAAAACGGCAGATGACACTGCGTGCGGTGTTCGGCGGCCTGGCGGCGTGGTGGCTGCCGGTCGCACTGCTGGCGCTTGTGCTGGGCGGCGATCATGTGGTGGTGCAGCTCGGATTGTTTTTTTCCAAGCTTGCGATCCTCAGCTTTGGCGGGGCTTATGCACTGCTCGCCTGGCTGTCGGATGAGGCGGTCGTGCGGGGCTGGGTAACGACGCGCGAGATGATCGCAGGTCTTGGCCTTGCCGAAACAACGCCGGGACCAACCATTCTGGTGACGCAGTTCGTTGGCTTCATTGGCGGCTGGAAGACGCCGGGCATGCTCACACCTGTTGTCTCCGCGGTTCTGGCGGCGTTGCTGACGACATGGGTCACTTTTGCTCCTTCGTTCCTGTGGATTTTTGCCGGCGCACCCTGGCTCGATGACTTGCTGCGCAACAAGACATTGGCCGGTGCGTTGCAGGGCATCACTGCCGCTGTGGTGGGTGCGATTTCATGGCTTGCCTTCTGGTTCGCACTGAACACAATTTTCCGCGTTGCTGGATTTGTGGAATGGGGCGCATTCCGGCTGCCCAGGGTAGCGCTTGGCGATCTTGATCTTGTCGCACTGGCGCTGGCTGTACTGGCAATCGTGATGACCTTTGTCTGGAAACGATCCATGCTTCAGGTGCTCGGCATTTGTGCAGCGCTGGGGATTTTCTGGTTTCTTTTCATCCGCGTCTGACAGAACCTGTTGCAGGGAGCGGGATAAATAGGCATTCTCGACCGATCAACATCAGGAGATCGTCCATGACCGCTGCCATCGTTGGCTGGGCCCATATGCCGTTTGGCAAGCATGAGAATGAAACTCTCGAAAGCATGGTGGTCAGGGTTGCGACCGATGCCATGATCCATGCGGGCATTGGCCCTTCCGAAGTGGATGAAATCCTGCTGGGACATTTCAACGCGGGGTTTTCGCCGCAGGAATTCACAGCGTCACTCGTGCTTCAAGCTGATCCGGCGTTGCGTTTCAAACCGACGACGCGGGTCGAGAACGCTTGCGCTACGGGATCCGCCGCCGTGCATCAGGGCATCAAGAGCATTGCCGCCCGGCAGGCGCGCATCGTACTGGTTGTCGGCGTCGAGCAGATGACCAAGACACCTGGTCCCGAGATTGGCAAGAACCTGCTCAGAGCGGGTTATCTGCCGGAGGATGGCGAGACGCCAGCAGGCTTCGCCGGCATTTTCGGCAAGATCGCAGGGGCCTATTTCCAGAAGTACGGCGATCAGTCCGATGCGCTTGCGATGATCGCCGCCAAGAACCACAAGAACGGTGTTAGCAATCCCTATGCGCAGATGCGCAAGGATTTCGGCTTCGATTTCTGCCGTACGGAAAGCGAGAAAAATCCATATGTCGCAGGCCCCCTGAAGCGGACAGATTGTTCGCTCGTCTCGGATGGTGCGGCAGCCCTTGTTCTGGCCGATATGGACACAGCATTGCGCATGAAGCGCGCGGTGTATTTCCGGGGCACCGGCCATGCGCAGGATTTTCTGCCGATGTCGAAGCGCGATATTCTGGCTTTCGAGGGCTGCACTGTTGCCTGGGATCAGGCGCTCAGCAAGGCCGGGATCACGCTCGGTGATCTGTCATTCGTTGAAACGCATGATTGTTTCACCATTGCCGAACTCATTGAATATGAGGCGATGGGGCTCACCAAAGCGGGTGACGGCGCGCGGGCGGTAAAGGAAGGCTGGACCAGCATGGACGGCAAGCTGCCGGTCAATCCCTCGGGTGGCCTGAAATCCAAGGGCCATCCCATCGGGGCGACCGGCGTTTCGATGCATGTGCTCACCGCGATGCAGCTTACCGGCGAAGCGCCGGAAGGCATTCAGGTGAAGGCCCCCAAGCTTGGCGGTATTTTCAATATGGGCGGAGCGGCTGTGGCGAATTACACCAGTGTGCTCGAAAGGGTGCGGTAGAACGATGATCGAGGCAACACGAGGCAGAAGAAGGTTTCGCAGGCTTGCTGGCGGCGCTTTGCTTGCCGGATGCGTGGGGTGTGGCGCAGCCCTGGCGCAGACGCCCGTTCCTCATTCCGAGATCATCAGCACGACGGGGGTTTATCGCCAGAGCCCTGCGGTGCAGCAACGCTATGGTGATGTTGCCGTTTCCCTGAATTCGCCATTCTTCCTCGACCGTAAAACGGACTTCACCGACCATGAAGCGATGATGTCCTTCGTGCAGAAGCTGGCATTGGGGAGCGGCGGCCGCGCAGCCCTGCTGTCAGCGGGCCAATCCCAACAGGGACGGGATATTCCGTTGCTTCTCTTCACGGCGGAGGGTGACCGGACGCTGGAGGCTGCGGCCCAGCGCAAGGAGCGCCCCGTGATCTGGTTCATGGGCCTGCAACATGGCAATGAGCCTGCGGGAGGCGAAGGCCTGCTGGCGCTTGCCGCCGAGCTGGCGCAGCCTGATGCCAAGGATATGCTGTCGAAGGTGACGATCGTCATCGCACCGCGCGTCAATCCTGATGGTGCGCAGCGCTTCCTGCGCAACACAGCCAATGGCGCTGATCCGAATCGCGATCATCTGCTGCTGTTCTTGCCTGAGACACAGGGCGTGCATCGCAGCATGAGGCTTTTGCAGCCTGATGTGGTGTTCGACCATCATGAGTTTTCCGTGGCGAACCGCTGGATCGAGAAGTATGGCATGATCCAGTCCGTTGATGCGCTCTTCCTGCACGCCACCAATCCTCTGGTGCCAAAGGGCATATCCTCGCTCGCAGAAAAACTTTACCGTCCAGCGGTCGACAGCGAACTTGCCAAACACGGACTGACCTCGTTCTGGTATTACACCACCAGCACCCGCCGTTCGGAAAAGACAGTCTCCATGGGCGGCAACAATCCCGGCATTGGCCGCAATGCCATGGGCCTTGGCGGTGCGGTCTCGTTCCTGATTGAAAGCCGTGGCGTCGGTATTGGCATGGAGGGCTGGCAGCGCCGTGTCGCAACCCATGTGCTCGCAGGGCGCGCCGTGATCGCAGCGACCCTGCGCGAGGCTCAGAGCCTGAAGATTGCGCTTGCGAGCGAGCGTCAGGCCGCGGCAGCCGCGACCGATGATCTGATCATTGCCAGCCGTATCCCCGCCAACCCGCTGGACATTCCACTGATTGATCCCAAGACCGCCGAGCTGCAACTGGTGAGCGTGCCTTTCCAGGATTCCCGTGTGATTGAACCGACACAGGTCCGGCCGCGTGCTGCGGGATATCTTCTGACAGGCGCAACGGAAGCCGCGATCGAACGGTTCCGGCTCCAGGGTGTTGCAGTCTGTCAGCTTGCTGCGGGCGTGCGTCTTTCTGTCGAAGCTTACGCATTGACGGCGGTTGCTGCCACGGCGGGGCGCGAGAACATCAACCCCGACCAGACCTTGCGCGCGGTGACTGTCGACCGGGAAATGGTGCTGCCTGCGGCCACATTGTTCGTGCCCATGGCGCAGCCAGGTGCTGGGATCATTGTCTCGGCGATGGAGCCCGATTCACCTGGAAGTTACCTGGCAACAGGTGTGATTCCGCTGGCCGCAGGTGTGACCGAAGCTCCGATTTTCCGTGTCAAAAGGGGAGTTTTGCCCGCTGCGGCGGGTTTGACTGCGGCGGATCAGGCGGTTTGCGCGAAACCCTGAAACGGTATCAAAAGTGGATAGCGCTGCAAGCGCTTCCAGACTAGAGCAGACGTGCATGACCCCGAACCATGGGTCCAGAGGCCCCATGTTGACTTTTGCGCTTCTGCTCTTTGCCTATCTTTTCAGCCAGTTCTTCCGTTCGTTTGTCTCGATCATTGCGGCTGATCTGACGCGGGATCTGGGCTTTGGCCCGGCGGAACTTGGCTGGATCAGCTCGGCCTGGTTCGCGGCTTTTGCACTGGCACAATTTCCGATTGGCTACCTGCTTGATACCGTGGGGCCAAGGCGGACGATGGCAAGTCTCATGCTTGCCGGTGTCGCGGGGGGCTTGCTGTTTGCCCTCTCGAACAGTTTTGCCGTCAGTCTTCTGGCCATGGCTCTTATCGGCATCGGCTGTTCGCCGGTTCTCATGGCAGGGCTCTATATTTTTGGGCGGACGGCCGCGCCCGAGCGGTTTGCCATGCTGGCTTCCTTGCTTGTGGGGCTCGGCAATATCGGCAATCTCGTTGCGGCTACACCATTGGCCTATGCCGCAGAAACCATCGGCTGGCGCGTCAGCATGGCTGCCGTCGGCATGAGCATGGCTGTGGCTGCGTTGCTGACATTCCTGTTTCTGTCCGATCCACCAAGGGTGGAACGGCGTGAGGGCAAGACATCGATGCTGGGGGATGTTCTCACCATCATGCGCATGCGAGCACTGTGGTTTGTCTTTCCCATCCATGTTTTCAGCTATGCGGCGGTGGCGACCGAGCGCGGTCTGTGGATCGGGCCCTTTCTTGAGAGCGTTCATGGCGTGGAGGCGATTGCCCGCGGCAATATCGCTTTTGCGATGTCAGTGGGGATGGCGCTCGGGGCACTGGCTTGCGGGCCGGTGGCTCGGTTGATGGGCGAAGCAAAAAAGCCGGCGGTGATTGCCAATTTCGTGACGCTGGGATTGTTCCTGATGCTTGGCTTCCTGACAGCGATGCCTGTCACACTCATTGCCATTGTACTGACCGGGATCGGTTTTTTCGGCCTGAGCTACAGCCTGCTGCTGAGCCACGGCAGGCCGTTCTTTCCGGATCATCTGCTCGGGCGCGGTGTGACGTTTCTCAACTTTCTTGCCATCGGCGGCGCAGGTCTCATGCAGGCTGTCACGGGCAACGTGATGAAAGGGCTTCTGACTTCAGGCACAACACCTGCCGAGGCCTATGCCGTCATTCACACCGGTATAGGTCTTGCCATTCTGCTGGCACTGCTGTTGTATTTGCGGGCTCCGGCCAGACCGTAAAATCAGCGCCCGCAGCGCACGAAGACCATATTGCCGTATTTCCGTTTCGGTTCATCCTCGATATAATTCAGAACGAGCGTGGAGCCGTTCCAGCTTGTCACGGTCTTGACCGCGCCTGCTGAACCATCTGCCGCTGCGATGCGTCCGCCTTCGGCCTTGACCTCACGCGGCTTGCCATCGAACGGCTCGAACATCATGGCGCCGCCATTGCGGCCTTTGGTGATGACATAGGGCTGATTGCAGAAGCTTTTGGCCTGCGCGATGGTTCTGGCGGCATCCGCTTCGCTCCAGTAGGCGGCAACGCCCCATTTGCCGATGAGGTCTTCTGTCCGTGGCGCTGATTGCGCCATCGCGGCTGATGCCGCCGCAACCGTCAAACCGCAGGCAATGATCAGATATGAACGCATGGCATGATCCTCAGTTGTGGCATGATGGCTCAACCTGCGCGGTTTGTCAGTCATATTCATGATGGATCGCATCAGGAATGCATGAATGACAAACCGGCGGGCCCGTGCAACGAAGCAAGGAGTATTGCCTGTCTGATACCCCTGCCTGCAAAGTCGGTTTTTCATGTCATCTGATCGCTCTGCCATCGCGCTTGCGACGCTTGCTGTTCTCATCCTCACCATCATGGATGCGATCATCAAGGGGCTGTCGGTGCACTTCAATGCGCTTGAGATCATGTACTTCAGAACCGGCGGCGGCCTGATCTGGGCGGCTGGCTATTTTCTGCTGCTGCGCCCTGGTCTGCCGAATGTTACGCAACTCAAAAGCCATGCCTTGCGCGCCATCATCATTCTTTGCACGGGTCTGATGTTTTTTCATGCTCTTGGGCGCATGCCGCTGGCGGAACTTTTTGTCTACACTTTCACTGCCCCTATCTTCATTGCGCTTTTTGGGGCGCTGATCCTGCATGAGCGGGTGACGTTTGCGGTTTTTGCGGGCATTGCCATCGGTTTTTCCGGCATCTTGCTGATTGTTCTGACGGATCCATCCGCGACCTTTGGCGGGGGCAGCCTGGATGGTCTGGCGGCGGCGATCCTGTCGCCGATCACCTATGCCCTGGCCATGGTCTTGTTGCGCAAGCAAAGCGGCAGCGAGCCGGTGGCGCGGATTGTCTTCATGCAGTCGCTGCTGATCTCCTGCCTGATAGTGCCCATCATGGTCTGGTCCACACCCTTGCCTCGGGAGATGGATATCGCCCGGGCGGCGGCCATTGGCCTTCTGGGAACGGTTGGCAATCTCTTGCTGGCGACGGCATTCTCCCGTGCCGAGGCGGCCAAGGTTGCTGTCTCCGAATATACCGGGCTGATCTGGGCCGCGCTGATCGGCTATGCGTTCTTTGCCGAAACGCCGCGTCTGATGGTCTGGCTCGGCGCCGGGTTGGTCATTGCCGGATGTCTGGTGGTTGCAAGCAGGCAGGCCGTCAAGCCGAAGCTCCCGGCAAGTATCGCCTGAGACGATTGCGCAAGTCCGCAAGGTTCACGGCATAAGCCGTTATTCCAAAGGCGACCGCTCCGATGATGACGCTGGCTGCCAGCACGAGCAACCCAGGTTGCATGACACGCAGAGGCCAAACCGCTGCCACCATGGCAATTGTCGCAAGCAACACTCCTGCGACATCGCGCGGGGCAGGAAGAACCCGCATTGCATGCAGGGCAAGGGCACCTGCCGCGAGCATGGCAGCGCCATAACTGAAAGCCTGCGCACGCGCATAATCTGCGGCGCTGGCCTCTGTGCCCAGGCGCCATGTGAGCAGGGCATTGACGCCAAGCGCCACAAGGGCCGCCAGAATCAACGGAAATGTCTTGCGCTTCAATTGCAGCACGGGCGAGATCGCTGCCTGTATCAGCGCGAAGCAGGCAAGGCCCGGCAGCAGGATCACGGTGATGGCGGCAAAACTTCCCCGGAATGCTTGAGGGACAAGAACAGCCTCGAAAGACGGCAGAACCAGCCAGTAGCCGGTGGTGATTGCCGCAACGAAGGCCAGCACAATGCCCATATTCACGGAAAGCTGTTTCTTGGCCTGATCAAGACCATTCTCAGCTTCCGCTTTCAGGGCAATCTGGAAAAGCAGAATATCAAGCGCAGAACCAACGGTTTGTACCACCCTGATCGCAATGTCATAGCTCAGCGAGAATTGTCCCGATTGTGCGAAGCCCAAAGTGGCAGCGATGGCGGTCCGGTTCCACAGCGGAATTGCGAAATAGATCAGGGCGGCAAAGATCACGGGGAAGGCATAGAGAAAAAACTGGCGCGCCTTCATTGCGTCCGGCTTCAGTATCAGGGTTCCCGGGTCCCGCAACCGCCTGCGCCCTGTCAGAACCGTCAGTGCAATGCTGAGGATAAAACCCGCTGCAACAATGAGCGGAGATTGGAAAAACCAGGCCCCACCCGCCATCAAGGCCAGCGAGAGCGCGTTCTTGAGGATCACCATAAGACTATAGCTGCGCTCTTCAAAGCGCGCCCTTGCCAAGGCGGTATGATAATCGAAAAGGCCGTTACAGATCGCCATTACGGGGACAAGGGCGGCAAGGCTAGTCATCAGTCCCAGATCAAACCCCACGCCGATGGCGATGGCACAGGTCAGCGAAACGCCGAAGCAGGACAGGATGAAAATGGCATCCAGCGTGCCTCTGACAGCGGGATCTTCGGCACGGGATCGATTCGAATAGAAGCGTGTTGCGGCCAACCTGATCCAGTCCAGAAACAGAACATTCAGAACCAGTGCCGCCGCCGCCGCAATAGCATAGTGCCCAAAGCCCTCAGGCCCCAGAAAACGCGCGATCAGCAGCCCCAATGCGAAATTGAAGACGGCATTGATCAAGAATGTGCTGACAACAAGCATGGGACCGCATCAAGAATGTTCTCACGCTCATACGCTGATCCGGCGAAGGAAGCGTTAACCCTGCACGGAAGCGTCGTTCACGGCTTCCAGTGACCTTTCAGGGCTTCATGGTGGGCATCTCGAAGATCAGACAGGTTTCGGTGCCATGCGCCAGAAGCTTGCCATTGCTGTCGAAAAGCTTGCCCTCGGAGGTTGCGGCGCGCCGTCCGCGTGAAAGCACGAGGCCTTCTGCGCGCACAGGGCCGGTATCAGGCATGATCGGGCGGCAAAAATGCAGCTTGAACTCGAGGGTTGTGTAGCCTTCGCCCGGCTTGAGGGTGGAATGCACGGCGCAAGCCATGACGCTGTCCATGATGCTTGCCGTCCATCCGCCGTGAATCGAACCAAGCGGATTGAAAAAATCGGCATGTGGTTCGCCGGTAAAGCTGACCTTGCCGTCTTCTGCTGTGGTGAGAAAGATTCGCGTTGTTTGCGAGAAGGGAGGCGTTGGAAGATCGCCGGCAATCATGCCGTGCAGGACCTCCAGTCCCGACATGGTGGTAATTTTGTCGAATGGTAATGGGCTTATATTCATTGGCGCATGAGTCTCGGTATTGGAAGGCGATTATCCGACATGCGGGAGCAATGGTCTAGTCGCCTGCTGCCGCAACTCGCCTTCCACTATGGCCTTGTCTGGTTTGCAGAGCGATATTACGGTTTGCTCATGCTCAAACCGCACACGCCTGCATCCTTGCATCCGCCTTTCGCCCGCTACAGCCATGCGGTGGAAGTTCCGCCCGGCCTGCGTCTGGTTTTTGCTTCTGGCCAACTCGGTATTACCAAAGACAGGCAGGTACCAGAAGATGCGGCAGGACAGGCGGATCTTTGCTTCCGGGCGATTGGAGAAATCCTTGCCTCGGCCCGTATGGGCTTTGCCGATATCATCCGTATCAATGCCTTTGTGACAGATCGTGCCTGGCTCAAGGATTACATGCTGGTGCGTGACCGCTATGTGGCTGATCCGCCCCCAGCCTCCACACTGATGATTGTCTCAGGCTTTGCCTCCGAGATTTACAAGGTCGAGATCGAGGTTATTGCCGCGGCGGTGTGAGGAGTGCTCAGCTCTCTTCATCGGTGAGAGGGTGCAGATCACGCACCATCGCCTTGGCGCGCTCATCCAGCACATGGGTGTAGATCTGGGTGGTCGCCACATCGGCATGTCCCAGCAATTGCTGAACGACGCGAAGATCTGCACCGTTTTGCAGAAGATGGCTGGCGAAGGCATGGCGAAACACATGCGGGCTGACGCGATCTGCGCCAATGCCTGCATAACCCGCTACTGTCTTGAGATCACGGGCAAAAACCTGGCGCGGCAGATAACCGGCAGCACTTGTTGCCGGAAAAAGCCATGGAGAGGTTTTTTTTCCTTCGATGCTGGCCAGCATGGCCCGCCAATGCTCCACCGCGCGCCTGGCGCTTTCTGTCAGTGGGACAAGCCGCTCCTTGTTGCCCTTGCCGCGGACCACGAGCATCTGTGTCTCTGGCTTGATCCCTGCGGCAGGCAGCGAGACCAGCTCGGAAACACGCATGCCGGTGGCATAAAGCAGTTCGAGAAGCGCGGACATGCGCGCGCTCATCAGCCTTTCCACGAAGGGGCGTTTTGAATCGGCGCTGCCTTCTTGTGCGCTCTCCAGCAATGTCTCGACCTCGGCAATGGTGAGGGTTTTCGGCAGCGGTCTGCCTTGCCGGGGTCCGGAGATCACCGTGGTCGGGTCGTCGCCGCGATGTCCTTCGGCATAGAGAAACCGATGCAACTGCTTTACCGCCGAGAGCTTTCTGGCGGCTGAAGAGGCCATCAGGCCACGGTCATCAAGGTTTGCGAGATAGGCGCGGACATCGGCTGTGCCCGCATCCAGAAGGTCAACACTGCGTGCCGACACAAAATCCCGGTAATTCGAAAGATCGCGGCTGTAGGCATCAAGCGTATTTCTTGCAGCACCGCGTTCTGCGGCGATCATTTGCAGAAAAAGGGGTATCAGGCGATTTTCATTGGTTTTCATCAGAGCCTCAGCCCTTTATTTTGCATAGCGCGATGGCGGCACCACAATTGTGGTTTCGCGGGGCGCAGGCTCTAGCAGCGTTGCGAGGCCAAAAATGACGGCATAACCCGCACCAAACAGGATCGAACAGATCATCAGGAAGCGAAAGATTGTCGGCATTCTGGAGTTCCTGGAAAATCATTGCGGATTGTGCTCAAGGGGAGGCTCTCACACTCCCTGTTTCCATTTCAAGGCAACTTGTTCTAACGAGTTTTGCATGATGATGAAACAAGGCTCTGCGGCAACGGAGGTTGACGCGCCAGCAAGCACCAGCTCATTGCCCGAGGCCTTACCCGCCTTGATGGCCGATGACCACATGAACGTCATCCGTGATCATCTCGCGGATCGCCTGATCGTGCTTGTGGGGATGATGGCCTCTGGCAAGACATCCGTCGGACGGTTGCTGGCGCGAAGGCTGCAATTGCCATTCGTCGATGCTGATCATGAGATTGAAGCTGCGGCGCAGATGAGCATTCCGGAGGTTTTTGCAAAGCACGGAGAAGAGTATTTCCGCAGTGGTGAGCGGCGTGTGATTGCACGGTTGCTGGGAGAGGGCCCTCGTGTTCTGGCCACGGGCGGCGGGGCCTTCATGTGCCCGGAGACACGCGATCTTATCCGTCAGCGCGGCATTTCCATCTGGCTGAAAGCGGATGCGCAAACGCTGTTTCGCCGTGCAAGGCGACGCAGTAACCGCCCCCTGCTGCAAACCAAAGATCCGGAGGCGACCATCCGGGATATGATGGAGCTCCGGTATCCTGTCTATGCCAAGGCGGATGTCTCGATCGAGTCGACAGATGGCACGTATGACGAAACGGTTGATTCTGTCATCGCTGGTCTGCTTGCCTTTCTTGAAAAAAGGCAGCAGACGTGACTGCTGATCATCGGGTTTCTCACTCGCAGGCATCATCACCCGCTTCCGTGCGGCATGTGGTCACTGTCGATCTGGCCGGGCGCAGCTACGAGATCATCATCGGGCGTGAAGTTGTCCATGAGGCGGGCCCCCGTCTGAAACGGCTGTGTCCTGGCGCAAAGGTTGCTATCGTCACTGACAGGAATGTTGCGGGGCTACATCTCGAGACATTGAAAGCATCGCTCGCGGCGGCTGATATCACTGCAAGTGTTTTGCTTTTACCTGCGGGCGAAGCCACAAAATCTTTCGCAGCACTTGAACAGGTTTGTGATGGTATCATCGCGGCACGGCTGGAGCGGGGCGATGTGGTGATTGCTCTTGGCGGTGGTGTCATCGGCGATCTGACAGGCTTTGCAGCCGCTATTGTCCGGCGTGGCATGCGCTTTGTGCAGATCCCGACAACGCTGCTGGCGCAAGTCGACAGTTCTGTCGGCGGCAAGACCGCGATCAATTCCTGCCATGGCAAAAATCTCGTTGGTGCTTTTCATCAGCCCATTCTGGTGCTGGCGGATACGGCGCTGCTTGATACCTTGCCGGAGCGGGAGTTCAGGGCGGGCTATGCCGAGACCGTGAAGTATGGCCTTCTTGGCGATGTCTCGTTTTTCGAATGGCTGGAAGCCGGTGCCTGGCGCAAGGTTTTTGCGGGCGGCCCCGAGCGTGACGAGGCGGTTCGCATCAGTTGTGCTGCCAAGGCGGCCATCGTCGCCCGCGATGAAACGGAACAGGGCGACAGGGCATTGCTGAATCTCGGCCATACGTTCGGCCATGCTCTGGAAGCCGCTGTCGGTTATGATGGTGTGCGCCTGGTCCACGGCGAGGCCATTGCGATTGGCATGCGGCTCGCCTTCGATTTTTCCAAGGAGCTTGGCTTGTGTGCGGGCCAGGATGCGATGCGTGTACGCCGCCATTTCGAGACTGTCGGCATGCCAACGGAACTGGCGCATGTCCCGGGTGGTGTCGGCGACGCAGAGTCCTTGCTGAAAGCCATCCGGCAGGACAAGAAAGTAACACGCGGCGCGCTGACCTTCATTCTGGCCAAGGGCATCGGCCAAAGTGTTATTGTCAAGGATGTGGACGCAGAAACTGTCCGATGCTTCCTTGATCGTGAATTGCGACGTGATATTTAGGGCCTGTCGTCCGTTAGGAACAGATGGTGGACGCGAGGAAAAATGGTACAGTGTGAAGCGGTTCTGGCGAAGCAAACCGTCCGGTTTGCGAGACAGAAGCGCGAAACAATGGATCATTTTAACCGCGCCGCCCTCAAAGAAAGAGTTTTTAGCATGGTGAGATGGAAACGGACCACCTGCAAGGACAAAAGCCTTCCCGATAGCGCTGCTATCGGCGCGTCTTTTGTCCTTCCATTCGGCCCATTTCGATCTCATCCACCATTTGTTCCTAACTGACGACAGGCCCTAGATCCTATGAACCTGGAACTTGTGCTTTCCGCTGCCATCGTCGTGGTGCTTCTGGCTGTCTCAGCCTTCTTTTCCATGAGCGAGACGGCAATCACCGCATCCTCGCGCGCCCGCATGCATGCACTGGAAGCGGCGGGTGACAAGCGCGCAGGTATTGTCAACCGCCTGCTCGATTTGCGCGACCGGCTGATCGGAACAATCCTGATTGGTAATAATCTGGTCAATACAGCTTCGGCCTCGCTGACCACGGCGGTACTGCTGACGCTGTTTGGCGATGTTGGTATTGCCTATGCCACCATTGTCGTGTCGGTTCTGATCATTGTCTTTGCCGAGGTGACACCCAAGACGCTGGCGATCAACAATCCTGATGGTTTTGCCCTGCGCCTGGCGCGGCCTCTGTCCTGGGCGGTCATGCTGCTGTCGCCGGTCACTCGTCTGACTGAATCGGTTGTCAAACTGCTCTTCCGGATTTTTGGCCTGCGGCTTGGCGGCGATGGTCTGGGGCTTTCAGCCACAGCCGAAATACGCGGGCAAGTTGATCTGCTTCACAAGGAAGGCTCTGTCGGCAAGGGCGAGCGCGATATGCTCGGCGGCCTGCTTGATCTTGAAGAGCTTGAGGTTTCCGATGTCATGGTTCACCGCACGAAAATGCGGGCCATCGATGCTTCGCTGCCTCCTGAGGAGATTGTGCGCGAGGTTTTATCCTCGCCCTATACACGCATGCCCCTGTGGCGCGATGATCCGGATAATATCATTGGCGTCCTGCATGCCAAGGATCTTCTGCGTGCGCTTGATGCGGCTGGCGGTAATGCCGCGAAGCTTGATATCGAGGATCTGGCGCTGGAACCCTGGTTCGTGCCAGACACGACGGCGTTGCGCGACCAGCTGAAGGCTTTCCTCAAGCGCAAGACCCATTTCGCCCTCGTGGTCGATGAATACGGCGAGGTCGAGGGTCTGGTGACGCTCGAAGACATCATCGAGGAAATTGTCGGCGACATCAAGGATGAGCATGATGCCGGTGCGATGGGAGTCCGCCGTCTGCGCGATGGCGCGGTGCAGGTTGATGGCGGTGCGCCCATCCGCGACATCAACCGGATCATGGACTGGCGTCTTCCTGATGAGGAAGCAACGACAATTGCGGGCCTTGTCATTCATGAAGCACGTGCGATTCCAGAAGTGGGACAGGCCTTCACCTTCTATGGCTTCCGTTTCGAGGTGATGCGCAAGCAACGCAACCGCATCACTTCCCTCAAGATCACGCCGCTGGCTCGTGCTGAACGAGGCGGCACCTCCGTCAATACCCCCAAGATCAACACCGCAGCCTGAATGGGCCACGACCCTGTCTCTCTCCGGGATTTATTCACGACGTGATATTGACCGCGAGGCGGCAATGGTTATTGTCCCCGCAATCCTGAGGCTGTGTCATACAGCCCGGAGCCCCTGTGGCGGAACTGGTAGACGCG
>JANNRX010000495.1:0-10269 GCA_031401875.1 Hyphomicrobiales bacterium
GGATGCCAAAATCCAGGAGATGATCGACTATCCCGGCCCGGTGATCTTCGATTGCGTGGTGGCGAAGGAAGAAAACTGCTTCCCGATGATCCCCTCGGGCAAGGCGCATAACGAGATGATCATGCCGGATTTTGCGGGCGATCTGGGGAATGTGATCGATGTGAAGGGGCGTGGACTGGTGTAAGCTCTCGCTTCCTGGCTAAAGATTGATGTGTCCTTTGCTTTATGATAGTGTCTTACCCAAATCTTACTTGGGCGGTATGTGATGGCAAAAACACGAATGTCGACAAAAGGGCAGGTGATCATTCCTAAGGCTATCCGCGATCAGATCGCGGCTCAGCCCGGTGTTGAATATGAGGTCAACACCGACGGCAAGGTTATCACGCTTGTGCCCGTGCGCACGTTCCATGCAAGGTTCCCTGCCACGACCGTGAAGGACTTGATCGGATGCCTGCCCTATAGCGGGCCATCCGTAACGGATGCCGATATGCGGGAGGGCATTGCACGGGCTGTGCGCGAGAGCTATCTGAAGTCGATTTCATGATTGTGCCGGACACCAATGTCATCGTCCGTCTCATCATCAATGATGATCCAGCCCAGACATTAAAGGCGCGACTGCTTGTCGAGCGCGAGACGTTGCTGCTGCTTCCCACAGTTCTGCTTGAAACAGTCTGGGTTCTGGGAAGCGTCTACGGGTTTGGCCGGGACAGAATCGCCGAGGCGCTCAAAACGCTTTTTGGCATCCGAACCCTGCAGCCTTGGGATGCTGATGCAGCAATGCGCGCCTTTGACTGGTTTGAAGCCGGTTGCGATTTTGGGGATGCGCTGCATCTGGCGGCATCCACAGCGCCATCATCCCTTGTCACGTTTGACAAGGCGCTCGCGGCCAAGGCCAAGACACTGCCCGGAACTATTCCTGTCCATCTTCTCTGATCCAAAGGTCGCAACAAAAGTGTTCATTCAACCATGAAATCCCATTACAACGATCCCACCACATCCCAGACCATTGAGCGCCGCACACTCGCGATCATCGTCGATAACGAGCCGGGCGTGCTCGCCCGCATCGCTGGCCTCTTTTCCGGCCGGGGCTACAACATCGAGAGCCTCACGGTCACCGAGACCGAGCATGAGAAGCATGTCTCGCGCCTCACCATCGTCACCAAGGGCACGGCGGCGGTGCTGGACCAGATCAAGGCACAGCTTGACCGGCTGGTACCCGTGCACCGGGTACTCGATCTCACGACATCCGGCCCGTCCATCGAACGCGAGCTGGCGCTGGTAAAGGTGCGCGGCAAGGGTGACCACCGCATGGAAGCGCTGCGCCTCGCGACTGCTTTTGGCGCAAGGCCGGTGGATGCCACGCTGGAAAGTTTCGTCTTCGAAATCACCGGCTCCACCGATGATGTCGAGCGGTTCATCAACCTGATGAGCGCCATCGGCATGGTGGAGGTATCACGCACCGGTGTTGCCGCCATCAGCCGAGGTTCCGAAAGCATGTAAGAATCCTGTTCAGGCCATCAAAGGCTTGACCCGCTCCCGTAGCCGCCTTACCGAACACGCAAGTTTTTATAACAGCAAACTTTCCGAGGAAAATTCCAATGCGCGTTTATTATGATCGTGATGCCGATATCAATCTGATCAAGTCGAAGAAAGTCTGCATCGTCGGCTACGGCTCGCAGGGCCATGCCCACGCGCTGAACCTCAAGGATAGCGGCGTCAAGGACGTTGTGATTGCGCTCAAGACCGGTTCGCCCACGCGGCTGAAAGCGGAAGCAGCGGGCTTCAAATGCATGACGCCGACAGAGGCCGCCAAATGGGCCGATGTGATGATGATGCTGACCCCGGATGAATTACAGGGCGATATCTACCGCGACGAGTTGCATGGCAACATGAAGAAGGGCGCTGCCCTCTGTTTTGCCCACGGCCTCAATGTGCATTTCAACCTGATCGAGCCACGGGCTGATCTCGATGTGTTCATGATTGCGCCGAAAGGTCCCGGCCATACCGTGCGTTCGGAATATCAGCGTGGCGGCGGCGTTCCCACCCTCATCGCCATCCACAAGGATGCAACCGGCAATGCCCATGATCTGGCGCTTTCCTATGCATCGGCCAATGGCGGAGGTCGCGCGGGCATCATCGAGACAAGCTTCAAGGAAGAATGCGAGACCGATTTGTTCGGCGAACAGGTCGTGCTGTGCGGCGGTCTCGTCGAACTGATCAAGGCCGGTTATGAAACCCTGGTTGAAGCCGGTTACGCGCCTGAGATGGCCTATTTCGAATGCCTGCATGAAGTGAAGCTGATCGTTGATCTGATCTTCGAAGGCGGCATTGCCACCATGAACTATTCGATCTCCAACACGGCGGAATATGGCGAATATGTCACTGGCCCGCGCATCATCACCGCTGAAACCAAGGCCGAGATGAAGCGCGTCCTCGCCGACATCCAGTCCGGCAAATTCACCCGTGACTGGATGCTGGAAAACAAGGTCAACCAGACCTCCTTCAAGGCAACCCGCGCCCGCATGGCCGCCCACCCGATCGAAGAGGTCGGCGCGAAATTGCGTGATATGATGCCCTGGATCAAGCAGAAGGCACTGGTCGACAAGGCGAAGAACTGATTGCAAAACGAAGCAAGCAGATCATCGCCATAGCCAAAGAATTATGGCGATGCTATTGTCTTGGCAGACGGCTGAAAAACAACCTCAAGTTGCTTCATGTCGATTTTGTAGATGATAAAACTGACTCTTTAGAATGCTGTTGCACCTTGTAAGAAGTGTGCCTCTGTGAGGACTTCAAGCCTGTTTTCTCGTTTATTTCTGGGGGCTATAATGAGAATTGGTACAATCGCGGTTACGTCAGCCTGTGTGCTTTTGCTTGGGGCTTGTGCCACTGTCACACGAGGAACCACCAATCAGATTCAGATCATGTCTGAGCCTTCCGGTGCGACCGTCCGGACGTCCTTGAACCAGAGCTGTACCACGCCATGCACCATGACTGTCGGCCGCAAGGATGAGTTTTCCGTGGTCATCAGCATGGCGGGGTTCAAGGACCAGGTTGTCGAGGTCAGGACGCGCATTGCTGGTGCCGGTGCTGCAGGCCTGGTTGGCAACGTACTCGTCGGTGGCGTGATCGGCCTGGGGGCCGATGCTATCACGGGTGCATCGCTTGAGCATTTCCCCAATCCCATACAGGTCATTCTGGTTCGTGGATCGTCAGCGAGACGTTGACGGCATTGTTTCACCAAAATCTGCGCTGCTGCCTGATTTCGGCTGGACACCAATGCCGACGGATGCTACCCGCCTTTCAATAAGGCGGGCTTCGGTCCGTTTCTTTGTTTCGGACAGCCACCGGCTTTCCGTAATCGGGTGATTAGCTCAGTTGGTAGAGCGAGAGACTCTTAATCTCCAGGTCGAAGGTTCGAATCCTTCATCACCCACCATTTTCCTTTTTTCCAAAAAGCGCTGTGATGATTTCCGCGGCTGTGAGTGCTGCGATGATTTCCGGTCGTTTGTCCTGCACGGTTGATCCTCCGATCGGGCAGACCACGCGTGCTATCCTGTCCGCAGGGAGGCCCATATCGCGGAAGGCGCGGCGGAAGCTGTTACGTTTGGTGCGCGATCCAATGATGCCCAGATAGCGAAAATCACCGCGCTCCAGCACGGCACCGGCAATCAGGCAATCAAGCGCATGGCTGTGCGTCATGATGACATGCGCCGCACCACCTGCGGCCTGTTCTGCCATGGCGACGGGGGCTTGCGTATGATGCATTGTCACGCCTTCGCTAGCAGCCAGCGCCATCGCATCCTCACGACTGTCGATCAGGGTTATCAGCAAGGGGAGGGGGGCGAGCGCCTTGGCAAGCGCGCGCCCGACATGCCCTGCACCATAGATCAGGACCGTGGGTTGCGCGCAAACCGCAGCGCGCGCCGCATGCTCAAGCAGATCGACATCGGCCTGATTGGCCCGTTTGATGCGGATGGTCATGCGTCCGCCGCAGCATTGGCCAAGCGCCGGACCCAGAACAAATTCCTGCACCTCGCAGAATTCCAAGGTAGGGCTGCCGGGGGAGGCCGCAAGCAGAGCGCGGGCTCTTGCAATCACATCCCATTCCAGCCTGCCGCCGCCGATGGTGCCGACGGTTTCCTGCAAGCTTATCGCCATCATTGCGCCTTGCTCTCGCGGTGTGGAGCCATGTGCTGCGCTGATGCGGGCGAGTGCGAATGCAATGCCCTGGGCAAGCCAGCGGGCACAGGTGACATGCATTGCCTCTGTCATAACGGTTGAATGGTCATGCGTATAAAAACCCGGTTATTCCCTCTGAAACCTGTACGTGCACTCAGGAACCTATACGTGAAAGTGACAAATTGTAGCCAAGAAATTTCTGTCAAGTGGGATATCTATCGGCTATTGTCATTGCCTCATCCAAGTCAGTCCTGTGATGGGAAGGGTTATCCCGAATGCGCGCTTTGACGCAGTTGGCCATCGTTGGTGTTCTTGCCATCAGTGCCTATGGAGTGTCCCAGAACTGGGCGCTGATCCAGCCGTATGTGCCGGAAGTGGCCCTTAAAGCACTCGGACCACTTCTACCCAAGACCGCGCAGACTGCGGGCCCGCCGGGTTCTGTCGCGCAAGGCGGAGGTCGTGCAGGTGGTGCAGGAGGGGGGCAGGCACCTGTCGTGGAAACCTTGCCCGTTGTCACGGGCGTGATAACAGAAACTGCCGAGGCGGTTGGCACAACCCGCGCTTTTGAATCCGTGCAGATCAATGCCAAGATCAGCGGCATCGTGGAGGCTGTCTCCTTCAATGAGGGAACGACGGTCAAGGTTGGCGATGAACTGCTGCGTCTGGACGGTGCCGAGCGCCGCGCTGATCTTGAGGGGGCACGCGCTGCCATTACGCAGGAAGAAGCCAGACGCAATGAATTGCGGACAAGACTGGATCGCGCCATTCAGCTGCGCCGCTCCGGTGCAGGCACGGAAGCTCTGGTCGATGACCTTCAGGCGCAGGTGAAAACCAGTGACAGCGCCATCCAGAGCGTGCTTGCCAGAGAACGCGCAGCGCAAGCCCGTATGAATGATGTCGTGGTACGCGCGCCTTTCACAGGCCGTGTCGGCATTCGCCAGATCAGCGTCGGGACATATCTCGACAACCGCACCAACATCACCACGCTGGATGACATTTCGCGCATTCGCCTTGATTTTCAGGTCCCCGAAAACCTGCTGGCGCGGATCGAAACCAATGCAGCCGTGAGGGCCTCGGCTGCAGCTTTCGAAAAGAGGATTTTTGATGGCCGTGTCGTTGTCATCGATACACGTATTGATCCGGTCACACGCAGTGTCAGGCTCTCCGCCGTGATTGACAACAAGGACCTTGCCCTGCGTCCCGGCATGTTCATGAATGCCTGGCTTGAGGTCTCCAAACGCGAGAAGGCGCTGCTCGTTCCTGAAGAATCGATTGTCGGCGAAGGCCCGTTGCAGATCGCTTTTGCGGTGAAGGACAACAAGGTCGAGCGCCGCATCGTCAAACTCGGCCAGCGCGAAAGTGGCAAGGTCGAGGTTCTCGAAGGCTTGAAAGAGGGCGAGCAGGTTGTGGTTCGGGGTCTGCACCGCGCGCGCGGCGGGCTAACAGTCAACGCACGATTGCTTGGTGCGGGAGCACCACCCGCGTCCTCTGCACCGGGCAACGCACCCGGTGGTGGCGCATTGCCCCGCGCTCCGCAATCCAATGCGGCACCGCTTGCAGGAGCGGGTGTCAACGCGGCTCAGGCCGCGCCTGCGCCATCCCAGCAACCGACACAACGCCAGTAGGGACTCGACACCATGCAGCTCTCCGATGTCTCGATCCAGCGTCCGGTTTTTGCAACGGTTCTCAGTCTTTTGCTTCTGGTCGGCGGATTCGCCGCCCTTCGTGGCCTGCCTGTTCGTGAGTATCCCGCCATTGATCCCCCGATCGTCTCCGTTTCAACGGTCTATCGTGGTGCAGCCAATGAGGTGATCGAAAACCGTATTACCGAGCTGATCGAAGGCGCTATCGCTGGCATCGAGGGTATCAAGCAGATATCCTCGCAAAGCCAGAACGGGCGCTCGTCGGTGTCGATTGAGTTCGGTGTGGGCCGTGACCCGGATGCTGCCGCCGCTGATGTGCGTGACCGTGTGGGCAGGGTACTTTCCCGCCTTCCGGAAGGTGTGCAGTCGCCCGTGGTACAGCGCGTTGACGCCAACGCCTTCTCCATGATGTGGATCGGTGTGACCTCGAACGAGATGTCGCCTCTGGAGATCACGGATTATCTGCGTCGCAACATTGTTGACCGGTTGTCGACGGTTCCCGGTGTTGCCAATGTCACCATCAACGGCGAGCGGCGCTATGCCATGCGCGTCTTCCTGGACCGTGGTGCTCTGGCAGCGCGCGGACTCACTGCGCTGGATGTGGAAACGGCGATCAAGCGCCAGAATGTCGAGTTGCCGAGCGGCATTCTGACATCCTCGCAGCGCGAGCAGACCATCAAGCTCGATTCCCGCATCTCCAGCCGTGAGGAATTCGAAGCACTCGTGATCAGCAATCGCAATGGCTATCCGATCCGCCTGGGCGAAGTCGCCAAGGTCGAGATCGGTGCGCAGGATGACCGCTTCGAATTCTACAGCCGCGGCAATGAGGGCCTCGGTCTTGGCATCATTCGGCAGGGAACGGCCAACACGCTTTCGGTGGCGGAGGGTATTCTGGCGGAGGTTGAGCGCCTGCGTCCGTCCCTGCCCAGTGGCATGACCATGGACGTTCTTTACAATGAGGGCGTGTTCATCCGCTCTTCGATCAACGGCGTTCTGACCACACTTCTTGAAGGCATTGCGCTGGTAGTTCTGGTCATTCTGGTGTTTCTGCGCGACTGGCGCTCGACACTGGTTGCGGTTGTGGCCATTCCCTTCTCTGTCATCCCGACCTTCATGGTGCTCTGGGCCTTCGGTTTCTCGATCAACACGCTGACCCTGCTTGGCATTGTTCTGGCAATCGGCATCGTGGTCGATGACGCCATCGTCGAGGTGGAGAATATTCATCGACGCATCGAGGAAGGTGAGAAACCGTTGCTGGCGTCAACTCTTGGCGCGCGGGAAATCGCCTTTGCCGTGATCGCGACCACCATCACACTGATGTCGGTGTTCCTGCCAATCGCGTTCATGGAAGGGCAGACCGGGCGTCTGTTCCGCGAATTCGGTGTGACGCTGGCAGCGGCCATTGGCTTCTCCGGCCTTGTGGCGCGCACCTTGACGCCGATGATGTGCTCCAAACTGCTGTCGCCTCACCACGGTCTTATCCACCGCTGGAGTGAACCTGTCTTCACCGGCATGAGCAGCGGCTATCGCACCTTGCTGAAGACAGCACTTGCCATGCCCATCCTGGTGCTGGCGGTTGGCGGCGTCATCAGCTTTGCGGCCTATGGTTTGTTCAACAACATCCAGAAGGAATTCGCGCCGACCGAGGATCGTGCCACCATCTTCATTCCGGTTTCCGCGCCGGAAGGTTCAAGCCTCGCCTACACCCGGGACCGGGTGAAGGAGGTCGAACGTATCCTCAAGACCTATCAGGACCGGGGCATCATCACCTCGACACTCTCCATTGTTGCTCCCGGTTTTCAACGACCGGCACCGGTGAACAGCGGGTTGCTGATCGCCCGTCTTGCCCCCTGGGACAAACGCGAGGTGGGGCAGGTGCAGGTTCAGCGTGAGCTGCTTGGTCGCCTTCAGGCGGTTAACGGCGCGCGTGTCTTTGCGGTCAATCCTCCCTCGCTCGGCCAGCGCGGTGCCACCAACCAGCCAGTGCAGTTCGTTCTTGGCGGACCGGATTACGAGACCATCAAGGGCTGGCGCGACCTTCTGATCCGGCGTGCCCAGCAAACGGGCAAGATCCTCAATCTCGATAGTGATTACCGCGAATCACAACCGGATCTGAAGGTGGGCATCGACCGCGCGCGCGCCGCTGACCTTGGCGTCTCGGTGGAGGCTATCGGCCGCACGCTGGAACTGATGTTCGGTGAGCGCGAAGTGTCGCAATACATTGATCGCGGCATCGAATATTCCATCATCGTGCAGGCACGATCCCAGGATCGCAACAATCCGTCAGATCTCAAAAACGTCTTCGTGCGCACGGGTTCAGGCACCACGGTCGGCAATTTTGGCGCAACCAGCGAGATGGTGTCCCTCTCCAATTTCATCACCTTGAAAGAATCCGCAGGCCCGCAGGGCTTGAACCGGCTGGACCGCATCCGCTCAATCACTATTCAGGGAACCCCGGCACCGGGTGTCTCGCTTGGCGAAGCCCTTACCGCGCTGGAGCAGGCGGCCAAAGAGGTTCTGCCTGCGGATGTGAAAATTGGCTACAATGGCCAGTCGAAAGAGTTCAAACAAACGTCGAGTTCCATTTACGTTACCTTCGGAGTGGCTATTCTCGTTGTGTTTCTGGTGCTCGCTGCACAGTTTGAAAGCTGGATTGCCCCCATCACCATCATGCTCGCGGTGCCGCTGGCTCTCACCGGTGGCCTCGCGGCGTTGTTGTGGAACGGGCTGACGCTGAACGTCTACAGCCAGATCGGCATGATCCTGCTGATTGGCATCATGACCAAGAACGGCATTCTGATCGTGGAGTTCACCAACCAGTTGCGCGAGGAAGGCAAGGCCTTGCATGAAGCAGTGCTGGAGGCGTCTGTCACCCGGTTGCGGCCCATCCTGATGACCTCGATTGCCACGGTTCTTGGCGCGGTGCCGCTGATGATCTCAACCGGGGCAGGTGCGGAAGCCCGGCAGGCCATCGGCACCGTGATCGTGGGGGGGGTATCGCTTTCGACCTTCTTCACGCTCTTCATTGTGCCAGCACTCTATCTGCTGATCGGCGGCTACTCCAAGCCGCGCAATCACATTGTCGAGCAGCTGGAGAGAGAAGAGCGCGAGCAGACCATGATGGGTGTGAAGCAGCATCCGGCGGAATAGGCGGGAAGAGGCGAATAGGGAATGGCGAGTGGCGAATAGTTTTTTTGACAGCCCAGTTCGTCACTCGCTACTCGCTATTCGCCACTCCCTACTCACCCCCTCGCATGCGCGATATAAAGCTCCCGCAGCCGCCGTGCCACGGGACCGACCTGCCCCCCGCCGATCTGGTGTCCGTCAATTTCGGTTACAGGCATCACAAAACTGGTGGCTGAAGTGATGAAGGCCTCTTGCGCGCCGTAAGCCTCAGTCAGCGTGAAAGCGCGTTCCTCGATGACAATGCCGCGTTCAACTGCGAGCTTCTCCAGCGCGGCCCTTGTGCAGCCAGAAAGGATCTTGCGGCTGTTTTCCCGCGTGATGATCCGCGCCGCATTGCCCTCGCCGATCACGATATAGGCCGTTGAAGATCCGCCTTCAGTGACGATGCCATCCTCATGCATCCATGCCTCCTGGCAACCTTCGGCGGCGGCGGCCTGCTTGGCCAGCACCTGCGCCAGCAAGGCGACGCTCTTGATGTCACGGCGTGCCCAGCGAATATCGTCAACTGACTTCACCTTGATTCCGGTTCTGGCGGCAGGCGCGTCCACATAGCTCTTTTCCTCGCAGAACAGCACGAGCGAGGGCTTGGCGGTTTTCGGGAACGGGAAATTGCGCGAAGCCTCTGCGCCACGTGTGACCTGTAGGTAGACCAGGCCTTCCTGAAATGCGTTGCGCGCAACGATCTCCCGCATCAGTGCCGCGATCCTGTCAGGCGTTTCCGGCAGAGCGAGGCCGATCTCACCGACGGAACGCACCAGCCGCGCCAGATGCAGGTCATTGTCAACGAGCCTGCCATCAACCACGGCGCAAACTTCATAGATCCCGTCTGCGAAAAGAAAGCCCCGATCCATGATGGAAATGGAAGCCTCGCCCTGGGGCAGGAAAACGCCGTTCACATAGGCAATCGCGGTCATGGGCAGGTGTCCTTTCGAATCTGACATTTGTGCGGAGCATGATAGGGAATAAAAGGATTTTCAGATTCAGGAACAATGCCAATGTTCTTCTCACAACTCCGCGTCAAGCATCTCGATCTTGCCAGCGTAAAAGCCGGTATCGCAGATGGCTCCATGCTGCTGATCGATGTGCGCGAGGCTCATGAATACGCTGCAGGCCATATTCCCGGCTCCATGCTCATGCCGCTGTCCGCATTTGATCCGACGCAGATTTCGCAGGATTCCGGCAAGCGCGTTGTGTTTTCCTGCGCGGCGGGTGTGCGATCTATCAAAGCGCTGGCGCTGGCACAGGCGGCGGGCCTTGG
>JANNRX010000496.1:0-3092 GCA_031401875.1 Hyphomicrobiales bacterium
TAGGGCCTGTCGTCAGTTAGGAACAAATGGTGGATGAGATCGAAATGGGCCGAATGGAAGGACAAAAGACGCGCCGATAGCAGCGCTATCGGGAAGATTTTTGTCATTCCAGGCGGTCCGTTTCCATCTCACCATGCTGGAAATTCCTTGTTTGAGGGCGGCGCGGTTAAAATGGCCCATTGTTTCGCGCTTCCGTCTCGCAAACCGGATGGTTTGCTTCGCCAGAACCGCTTCACACTGAACCATTTTTCCTCGCGTCCACCATCTGTTCCTCACTGACGACAGGCCCTAATCAGGCTGCCCTGGTCATGGCGTTAAGCCGCCTTTTCACGGTCAAATTGTCCCGCCTTGCGAAAGCGATAGAGATAGGTGGGCACGATGCTTTCGACGGAATCGGGTTTGATGCCCAACCCTTCCAGCGACAGCCCGGCCTTGATCGAAGCCTGGGACACCACGTTATCCGATTTCAGCAGAATAACCTGATCCCGCGTCAGAAGCGCACCCGGAAGCTTTTCAAGAATACGACCCTGAATTTCTGCAATGCCAAAGGGAATGGGAACCAATGGACGGCTGCGGCCTGTTTCAGCCAGGATATATTCCAGAATCTGCCGGAAGCTCATGATGGCGGGACCGCCAAGTTCATAGACGGCGCCAGGCTTGGCCTTGCCTTCAAGCGCCACGGCCACAGCTTCCGCCACATCCCCCACGAACACCGGCTGAAACTTGGTATCACCACCGCCAATCAGTGGCAGTGCCGGCAAAATGCGGGCAAGGCTCGCGAACTGGTTGAAAAAATTATCTTCCGGCCCAAACACGATGGACGGTCGCAAGATGACCGCTTCACGCACATGTGCAAGTATCGCAGCTTCGCCCTCCGCTTTGGTGCGGGCATAAACGGAAGGTGCATCCTTGTCCGCGCCAATTGCAGAGACATGCACGACATTGCTGATGCTTGCGCGCGAACAGGCGAGCCCAATGGCACGTGCCCCTTCCGCCTGCACGCTGCTGAAACGCTGCTTGCCAGTTTCGCTTAGAATGCCGACAAGATTGACCACAGCATCCGCGACTTCGACCGCACGCATTACGGAATCGGGATAGCGAAGGTTAGCCTGCACCGCCATGATCTGGCCGACACCGCCCATGGGCTGAAGATGCCCTGCGAGATCCGGCCGCCGCACAGCGACACGGATGCGCCAGCCGCGCTTGGCAAGCGCCCGAACCACATGGCGGCCGACAAACCCCGAACCGCCGAAAACCGTGACAAGACCCGTCATGTCATTCCCTGTTCAACTGCAAACACGCAGACCGATCTCATAGAACCGAATCGGTGGGGATTGAAGCCCCGCCGTTGGCCATGCGTCAGCCTGTACCGTTCTGACCGCGATGACGCAGACAATGATCCGCCAGCACCAGAGCCATCATGGCCTCCGCCACGGGCACCGCACGGATACCTACGCAAGGATCATGACGGCCCTTTGTCAGAATTTCGGTTTCATTGCCAAACCGGTCCACGGTTGCGCGCGGCGTCAGGATCGAGGATGTCGGCTTCACGGCAAAGCGGGCAACAACCGGCTGGCCGCTGGAAATGCCCCCCAGAATGCCCCCCGCGTTGTTGTTGGAGAAGCGCAGCGAGCCATCATTGTTGAGACCCATGTCATCAGCATTTTCCTCACCACGCAGCGTCGCAGCGGCCATGCCCGCGCCAATCTCGACACCCTTGACGGCATTGATCGACATCATGGCGGCAGCAATATCAGAATCAAGCTTGCCATAGACAGGCGCTCCCCAGCCGGCAGGAACACCTTCAGCCACAACCTCGATTACCGCACCGACAGAAGATCCCGCCTTGCGTATACCATCGAGATAACCCTCGTAAAAATCCGCAGCCTTGGCATCGGGACAAAAGAACGGGTTGGCGTCCACCTGATCCCAGTTCCAGTTGGCACGGTCGATCAGATGCGGTCCCATCTGCACCAGAGCTGCTCGGATCGTCACACCGGGGATAACCTTGCGGGCAATGGCCCCGGCTGCAACGCGCATGGCTGTCTCGCGTGCCGAGGAGCGCCCGCCACCGCGATAATCCCGGATGCCGTATTTTGCGTCATAGGTGAAATCGGCGTGCCCGGGCCGGAACTTGTCTTTGATATCGCCGTAATCCTTGGAGCGCTGATCGGTATTTTCGATCATCAGTCCGATGGATGTTCCGGTTGTCACCTGCTGGCCATGATCATCCGTGAACACGCCGGAGAGAATTTTCACCTTATCCAGCTCACGCCGCTGCGTCGTGAAACGGCTTTGTCCGGGGCGACGCCTGTCGAGATCACGCTGGATATCCTCAGCAGTCAAGGCAAGGCGCGGCGGACAGCCATCCACCACACAGCCAAGAGCGGGACCATGGCTTTCGCCGAAAGTGGTGATGCGGAAAAGATGGCCGAAAGTGTTATGCGACATAATGGAGGTTGTTTGACGCGAAGTCACAGCGGCGTCAAATCTTTCTGACAAGGATGTGATCGTCGAGAACAATTTGTTAAATGCAAAAAGGTATTCTGGGAGCTATCTGCAACCCTGTGTACGAAATGGAGCTGTCCCCATGACTGCAATGATCTCACGCCGCACTGTTCTTGCCGGTTCAATCGCACTCACCGCAACCGTTGGCATGGCAGAGGCAAAAGGCATCAAATTCGATCAGAACGCTTTTGATGCAGCCCAGGCCGCTGGCATGTCGATCATTGTTGAAATCTCGGCCCCATGGTGCCCGGTCTGCAAGGCACAAAAGCCAATCGTTGCATCCCTCGCCGCAAAGACGGCCTACAAGGACGTGATGGTTTTCCAGATCGATTTCGACAGCCAGAAGAATGTGTTGCCAAAACTCTCCGCTTCCAGCCAGAGCACGCTGATTGCCTTCAAGGGCAAAACGGAGAAGAAGCGTTCGGTCGGGCAGACCGATGCGCAGATTATTGAAGATCATTTCAAAGCATCAATCTGATCCATCACCATGCTCACAACCCTGACCCTTGCCGCCCTTGCTGGCGTTCTTTCCACGCTAAGCCCCTGTGTGCTGCCAATCCTGCCAATTGTGCTGGGAACGGCAG
>JANNRX010000497.1:0-4243 GCA_031401875.1 Hyphomicrobiales bacterium
ATCGACAGGAAGGGCTTGCCCTTGAATCGTGGCGCTCGGTCGATCCACAGCTCATCCACCGGATCCGAGAACAGCACGACCTCGATTCCCTTGGCGACCAATCCCTCGAGGAGCGGTGAGCGGCGAACCGCGTCCTTCGAGGCTCCGCTGCGCTGCGCACCTCAGGATGAGGACCATTGCGTCTTGCACAACCTTTCTCATCCTGAGGTGCGAGCCAAAGGCGAGCCTCGAAGGACGCAAAGAGCTGATGCAGACCCATCCAATGTCTGAACACGCGCCCCTCCTCATCCTCCACAATCTACGGGTCTCATTCCAGACAAACGATGGCATTGTCGAGGCCGTGAAAGGCATCGATCTTGTCATCGCTCGCAACGAGATTGTCGCAATCGTCGGTGAAAGTGGCTCTGGCAAAAGTCAGACCATGATGGCGCTGATGGGGCTGCTGGCTTCCAATGGCGAGGCCACGGGGACGGTTGCGTTTGATGGCAGCGCGCCTGCGGATGTCTCGGCCCAGCCGCTGAAATCCTCTCGCGGCAATGCCATTACCATGATTTTTCAGGAACCGATGACCTCGCTTGACCCGCTCTACCGGATCGGCGACCAATTGATTGCCGTGATCCGCAGGCATCAGCGTTGCAACTGGTCAGAGGCCGAGGCCAAGGCCGTCGAGATGCTGTCGCTGACGCGCATTCCTGATCCTGAACGGCGCATGCGCTCCTATCCGCACGAGATGTCCGGCGGGCAGCGCCAGCGTGTCATGATCGCCATGGCGCTGGCCAACAATCCGAGGCTGCTGATCGCCGATGAGCCGACGACGGCGCTGGATGTGACGATACAGGCGGAAATCCTGAAGTTGATGCGCGAGTTGAAGGATCGGCTTGGCATGGCCATCGCTTTCATCAGCCATGATCTCAATGTGGTGAAGCGCTTTGCCGACCGGGTTTATGTCATGCGTGATGGCGTGGTGGTTGAGACGGGCACGGTTGCCGATGTCTTCCGTGACCCGCAGCATGCCTACACGCGGATGCTGATCGACGCCGAGCCGACGGGGCGTAAGTTGCCACCGCCGGAGAGCGCGCCGATGCTGCTTACGGGCCAGGATATGCGCGTCACCTTCAAGCTGCCGAAGACATGGTTCAAGGCCGCGCCTATTCTCAAAGCTGTCGACGGGGTGAGAGTCGCAGTGCGGCGCGGCGGCACATTGGGCATTGTCGGCGAAAGTGGATCAGGCAAATCCACGCTTGGGCGCGCGCTGCTGCGGCTACTGCCCGCCGAAGGAACGGTGGTCTTCGACGGCAACACCCTCTCGTCGCTGGGGCACGCGGCGTTACGGCCGCTCAGGCGTGACATGCAGGTGGTTTTTCAGGATCCGTTCGGCTCTTTGTCGCCGCGCATGAGCGTGGGCGATATCATCACCGAAGGTTTGCTGGTGCATGAGCCCTCTCTTTCCCGCAAGGAACGTGAAAGCCGCGCGACCGAGGCCATGCGCGAGGTGCGGCTCGATCCCGCGATGCGCAACCGCTATCCGCATGAATTTTCCGGTGGGCAACGTCAGCGCATCGCCATAGCGCGCGCGCTTATTCTCAAACCGAAATTGATGCTGCTGGATGAACCGACTTCGGCGCTGGATCGCACTGTACAGAAATCCGTTATCGAACTACTGCGTGATCTTCAGGCGGCGCATGATCTGACCTATCTTTTCATCAGCCACGATCTGGCCGTGGTCCGGGCTTTGTCCGATCATATTCTGGTCATGAAAGATGGTTGCGTTGTGGAAGAAGGCAGTGTGGACGCAATTTTTGCCAATCCGCAGAATGAATACACGCAAGCCTTGATTGCTGCGGCATTTCCGGAGGGGCAATCCGCACCGCTTTGAAAGACCTTGGCAACGGCGTTTCATGGTTCCTGCTTTCTGTGCTTTGCGTCGCGTAAAGCTTCCGCTATGGCGATGAACAGACAAAGAAACCGAATGGAGTGAAGCGTATGAGTTCTGAACCGCAGCGCGGAAATCTGATGGCGGGCAAGCGCGGCCTGATCATGGGTGTCGCGAACAAGATGTCGATCGCCTGGGGCATAGCCCGGGCCTGTCATATGCAGGGCGCGGAACTCGCCTTCACCTATCAAGGTGATGCTCTTAAAAAACGTGTCGAGCCTTTGGCTGCCGATATTGGAGGCCATGTCGTCGGGCATTGCGATGTGACGGATACTGCATCACTGGATGCGGTTTTTGAAGAAGTGAACAAACTGTGGGGTGGTCTTGATTTCATCCTTCATGCCATCGCCTATGCCGACAAGGACGAGCTGACGGGCCGCTATGTCGATACAAGTGAGGCGAACTTCACCAAGTCCCTGCTCATCTCCTGCTATTCCTTCACCGCGATTGCGCAGCGGGCCGAAAAACTGATGCCTGAGAGTGGCGGTTCCATGCTTTCGCTATCCTATTACGGCGCTGAAAAATGGATGCCGCATTACAATGTCATGGGCGTTGCCAAGGCCGCGCTTGAGGCTTCTGTGCGTTATATGGCGGCGGATCTCGGCCCGAAGAACATCCGCGTCAACGCGATCTCCGCCGGTCCGATCAAGACGCTGGCGGCATCAGGCATCGGCGATTTCCGCTATATCCTGAAGTGGAACGAGTACAACTCCCCGCTGCGGCGCAATGTCACAATAGATGAGGTCGGCGATTCAGGCATGTATCTGCTGTCTGATCTCGCTCGCGGGGTAACGGGGGAGATTCATCACGTTGATGCGGGGTATCATGTTGTCGGCATGAAAAATCCCACGGCACCGGACATGTCGATCGACAAGGATTGATGGCCTTATGGTGGCTTTGGTTGTTCCAACACTTTTCTTCATTCGCCACGGCGAGACAGACTGGAATGCCGAAGGGCGCTTGCAAGGACAACGCGATATTCCATTGAATGATCTTGGTCGTGTTCAGGCGGCGGAAGCGGGCGTTCTGCTCAAGAAGCTGCACGTGCAACCCGATGATCTCGACTGGTGGGTCAGTCCGCTGTTTCGCACACGGGAAACCGCAGAACTTGCGCGGGGTGCCATTGGCCTGCATCCCCCCTACTACAAAACCGACGCGCGCCTGAAGGAGCTGACCTTTGGTCGCTGGGAAGGCATGACCTGGAAAGAGGTACGCCGGACCGATCCCGCAGGCGCATCCAGACGGGAGAAGGACAAATGGGCTGCCGTGCCGCCGGATGGCGAAAGCTACGCCATGCTGATCGAGCGCGTCATGCCGTTTTTATCCGAATTGCGCCGGGACAGCGTGCTCGTATCGCATGGCGGAGTCGCCAGAGTGCTGATGCATATGCTGGCAGGAAAGACACCACAAGATTCCGCCAGACAGGATATCTGGCAAGGCAAGGTACTGCTATTCCAGAATGGGGCATGCCGCTGGATCGGCTGAGCCGCTGAACGGCTCAACCATACGGATCAGAAGCGGGTTGTCAGTTCCGTCAGCCAGTCCGGCGACATCGACACAAGTGCGCCTTCGATTTTCTTGTCCAGGCCCGAAATGACGAGAATGCCTGCTGTCAGCAGCACAGCTCCGAAAATCATCTTGCCCTTGCTGCCAGCCTCAAGCATCCGATTGCGCCATTTCAGCAGCGCCTCACGGGAAAGCATTCCGAGCAAGATCAGTGGGAGGCCAGCACCAATGCCAAAGGCGAGCATGGTCAACGAAACCTGACCGAGGCTTTCACCTCTGGCCGCAAGTACCGATGCAGCACCGAGTGTTGGGCCGACACAAGGACTCCAGACAGCCCCGAGCAGAAGGCCGAGGGTAAACTGACCCTTCAGGCCGTTTGATGAAAAGCCGCCGAAGCGCTGCTCCATCCAATTTCCGGCGGGCCCGCCAGCGGCTGCGAGCCGCATGGAGAATTGTGGAACCACCAGAACAACGCCGATGATAATCATCAGCACTGCGGCCGCGATGCGGAAGAAATCTCCATTCAAGCCGATCGAGAACCCGATCGTCGCCACGAACATGCCGATGGCGACGAAAGAGAGTGCCAGCCCTGCTGCCAGGGCAAAGGGCCCCATCCTGTGTTCACTCGCTGCCGTTCCAAGCACAATTGGCAGGATCGGCAGCACACAGGGGCTTAGCGTGGAAAGAACGCCGGCAAGTGCGGCAAGGGTCAGGGTTGTGAGCATGATGCTGGATCAGATCGATGATTTGAAATGATCTTCAATAATCTGTGCATCGGTCTGCCCGACCGAACGCTTCATCTCC
>JANNRX010000498.1:0-7061 GCA_031401875.1 Hyphomicrobiales bacterium
GCAATCAGCCCGGTGAGTTTTGAAATCTGTGTTTCAAGCGCAACCATTTGCATTTGAGTGGCCGGATTTATTGGTTTCTCGGGGGCTGGTGGCTCGACCGGCTCCGGCTCCGGCTCTGGTGTGCCCACCGTGATGGAGGCCTTCTGCTGTCGGCGTGCAGCCAGAATCAGCTTGGTGTAATCATCAAGGTCGCCGTCAAAGGGCTGCACCTTGCTGTCCGCCACCAGCCAGAGCTGATCGCATGTTGCATCGAGCAGAAAGCGATCGTGCGAAACGATGACAACCGCGCCTTCATAATCCGCTATCGCCTCGATCAATGCCTCACGCATGGGAATATCCAGATGGTTGGTTGGCTCGTCGAGAATGAGCAGATGCGGGCCATCGAAAGCAGCAAGCCCCAGAAGCAGGCGGGCTTTCTCGCCGCCCGAGAGTTTCTTCACGGGCGTATCGGCTTTCTGCCAGGAGAATCCGAGCTGGGCTGTGCGAGCGCGAATCTTTGATTCAGGTTCGCCCGGCATACGGCGCGCCACAAGCTGAACAGGGCTGTCATCGATGGGCAATTCATCGAGCTGGTGCTGCGCGAAATAGGCAACGGTCAGTTTGGAGGAACGGATGGTCTTGCCTTCCATGGCAGGCAGCCGGTCCGCAAGGAGTTTGACGAAAGTGGATTTGCCGTTGCCGTTGGAACCGAGCAAGCCGATGCGATCATCATTGGAAATGGACAGCGAGAGCTTCTTCAGAACCTTGCGCGTGCCATAACCCACCGCAACATCTTCCAGGCGAATAATGGGCGGAGACAGGGGCTTTTCCGGCGAGGGAAACCGCACGGAAGCGCCTTCATCCTCAGGCATCAGACTGATCGACTGCATCTTTTCAAGACGCTTCATGCGCGATTGTGCCTGGCGCGCTTTGGATGCCTTGGCCTTGAAGCGCTCGACGAAAGCAACCAGATGCTTGCGTTCCAGCGATTGTTTCTGCACCGCCTTCTCCAGCAGCATACGCTGCTCGGCACGCTGGCGGGCAAAGCTGGTGTAGCCGCCGCGATAAAGCGTGAGTTTGCCCTGATCGAGATGCAGCGTGTGGTCGGTGACAACGTCCAGGAAATCCCGGTCATGGCTGACAATGAGAACAGTGTGCGGATACCGCGCGAGATAATCCTGAAGCCAGAGCGCGCCTTCAAGATCGAGATAGTTCGTCGGTTCGTCAAGCAGCAGCAGATCGGGCTGCATGAAAAGCACGCTGGCAAGTGCCACGCGCATGCGCCAGCCGCCTGAGAAATCAGAGCACGGTCGCTCCTGTGCTTCGGCGTCAAAGCCAAGCCCGTTCAGGATTGTTGCTGCACGCGACGGGGCCGAATGGGCATCGATATCCATCAGCCTGATGTGAATATCGGAAATACGCATCGGATCAGTGGCCGTATCGGCCTCGGCAAGCAAAGCGGTCCGTTCGGTATCCGCCTCCAGTACAGTATCAATCAGGCTGATTGCGCCACCCGGTGCTTCCTGCGCCACTTCCCCCAGGCGGGTGTTGCGTGGAAGGTTGACGCTGCCGCTTTCCGAAGCCAGTTCTCCGGTGATCACCCGGAAAAGCGTGGTCTTGCCCGTGCCGTTGCGGCCAACGAGCCCCACGCGTGCTCCGGTGGGGAGTGCCGCGGAGGCATGATCAAGCAAAAGACGGCCGGCGACGCGGCAAGTGATTTCTGAAAGTTGCAGCATGGCCGTCGTCCTACCAGCATTTGGCGACGAGGCAATGTCAGATCTCTGCGAAATGCGATGATTTTGAGGGCAGTCGGAATTTTTTAAGGCTGATGATCAATATGCCACTTCCGTTAGGGAAGCATCAATCTGCATGGACGTAATCTGCGTTCAAGACGGGTGCCACCAAGAGAGTATCCGCTTGTGCAGGGGCGATCATGGCGATGATATTCAATGGAGCAATCGGTTATTCAACCGATATGACAACAATTCCTCAAGATGCGTTGCGCAATATCCGTGCGGCAACACAGGAGCGCGGCCTTGTTTCACGCGAAGAAGCGGAGGCGCTTTTCACCATGGATCGTTATGGCTTCATCGGTGGCGACGACTGGCTTTGTTTTGCCGTCAAGGCTGTCACACATTTTGTCGTGTGGGACTCGCGCCCCACGGGCCATGTCACAGAACAGGATGCAGACTGGCTGATCGGTCTTGTCGGCGACAAACCAACCGCTTTTGGACGCGCCGTGCTTTTCGCACTCGTGCGTGAATCCGAGTCCGTGCCGCCCCGCATTTCAGAGCTCGTGATGCGCGCCGCCGTTGGCCGCAGCCTGCTGATCTGAACCAGGCAATCCTGCGCCTGGCTACAACGAAGGTCGGGCCTTTCAAACTGTTGATTTTGGAATAGAAATAGCCTCAAAAGAGCGTGCGCGAAAGTTGCGCCGCCTTGAAGGGCCCTTCAATGTTCACAAAAATCCTGATTGCAAACCGTGGCGAGATTGCCTGCCGCGTCATCAAGACCGCGCGCACGATGGGCATCCGGACCGTTGCCGTCTATTCCGATGCGGATCGCGACGCCATGCATGTCGCCATGGCGGATGAAGCGGTGCATATCGGCCCTGCCCCGGCAGCAGAGAGCTATCTGGTGATCGAGAATATTATCGCGGCCTGCAAGCAGACGGGGGCAGAAGCCGTGCATCCCGGATACGGATTTCTTTCCGAGCGCGAGGCCTTTGCAAAGGCATTGAAAGACAACGGCATTGTCTTCATTGGTCCCAATCCGCATGCCATCGCCGCCATGGGTGACAAGATTGAATCGAAAAAAGCGGCTGCCGCAGCAGGTGTTTCCACTGTTCCGGGCTATCTCGGTGTCATCGAGGATGCGCAACACGCAACCATCATTGCGAACGAGATCGGCTATCCGGTGATGCTCAAAGCTTCTGCAGGTGGCGGCGGCAAGGGCATGCGGATTGCCTGGTCTGCCTCCGAGGTGCAGGAGGGTTTTGACCGCTCGAAATCTGAAGCCAGATCATCCTTCGGCGATGACCGGATGTTTGTCGAGAAGTTCATCGTCAATCCGCGCCATATCGAGATTCAGGTGCTGGGCGACAAGCATGGCAATGTGATTTATCTGGGAGAGCGGGAATGCTCCGTGCAACGCCGCAACCAGAAAGTTGTCGAAGAAGCCCCGTCGCCGCTTCTGGATGAAGCCACACGCCGCAAGATGGGCGAGCAGGCCGTGGCCCTGGCAAAGGCCGTGAATTACGATAGCGCCGGGACTGTTGAATTTGTAGCGGGGCAAGATAAATCGTTTTTCTTTCTTGAGATGAACACGCGTCTTCAAGTGGAACATCCGGTAACGGAGATGATCACAGGTATCGATCTGGTGGAGGAAATGATCCGCGTCGCTTACGGCGAGAAACTGCGTCTCAAGCAATCGGATGTGACGCTTAAAGGTTGGGCTGTGGAAAGCCGTATCTACGCCGAAGACCCCACGCGGAATTTTCTGCCCTCCACCGGTCGTCTGACAACGTATAGACCGCCTGCGGAAGGCGTCTTTGGCACTGTTACGGTTCGCAATGACACGGGCGTGGAAGAAGGCGGCGAAATCTCTATCTTCTATGATCCGATGATCGCCAAGCTTGTGACCCATGCGCCCACCCGTCTTGAAGCCATTGCCGCACAGGCACAGGCCCTGGACGGGTTCGCCATCGAGGGAATTCGCCATAATATCCCGTTTCTATCGACTTTGATGAGCCAGAAGCGCTGGAAATCCGGTGATCTGTCGACGGGTTACATTGCCGAAGAATTCCCGGAAGGTTTCATTACGCCGGCCCCCACTGGTGCAATTGCCATCACGATGGCAGCTGTTGCGGCCAGCATTGACCATCTGCTGAACCAGCGCAAACGCCAGATCAGCAATCAGCTGCAGACAAGAAAAATGTTTGATTTTGCGACAGATCGCGTGGTGATGCTGGGCAAGGAAGCGCATTCCGTCACGCTTGCATCTGATGCTGATGCCGTTCTGGTGCATTTTTCGGGAGCAAAGAAACCTGTTGCCGTTCACTCAGAATGGCAGCCTGGCAACCCTGTCTGGTCCGGCACAGTGGATGGTGCCAGGATTGCCCTTCAGGTCCGCCCTGTTCTCAATGGTGTTCGCCTGTCTTATGGCGGTGCAGAAGTGGAAGCCCGCGTCTATACGCGCCGCGAGGCGGAACTTGTGGCGCTGATGCCGCAGAAGAAGGCTGCGGATACCAGCAAGGTTCTGCTGTGCCCCATGCCCGGCCTGATCAAGAGCCTGAGCGTAACGGTTGGTCAGGAAATCAAGGCGGGTGATACCCTCGCCATCGTCGAAGCCATGAAAATGGAGAATGTCCTGCGTGCCGAGCGCGATGTCACGATCAAGGCCGTCAAGGCCAGGGAAGGTGACAGCCTCGCCGTCGATGCCGTGATCATGGAATTTGCATAACCATAGATCATGTCGCAAAAGCCTATCCGGCTTGGCATGCTGCTTTCGCAATTGCCATGAAATCTGCGGCTTTCAGGCTGGCACCTCCCACAAGGGCACCGTTGACATGCGGGACTGCCATGAGCTCCGCTGCATTCCCTGGCTTCACCGAGCCGCCATACAGAATGCGGATTGTCTCGCCCGCGTCGGAAAACCGTGCGATCAGTGCGTTGCGGATGGCGGCGTGGACGCTGGCAACCTCGGCCACCGTCGGGGTGCGCCCTGTGCCGATAGCCCAGACCGGTTCGTAAGCAATCACAAGGTTTTTCACATCGGCACTGTCGGGAATGGATCCACCGAGCTGGGTGGAAACCACATCAATGGTCATTCCTGCATCCTTCTGCGCTTCGGTTTCGCCGACGCAGACCACAGCGATGAGGCCTGCACGCATCGCAGCCGCAGCCTTGTCGCGAACGACATTATCCGCCTCGGCATGATCCGCCCGGCGCTCACTGTGCCCGACAATGATGGCCTTGCCGCCGGCATCCGCGATCATTTCTGCGGAGACATCACCGGTATGCGCCCCTGAAACATTGGCATGGCAATCCTGGGCTCCCAGCATCACCGCAGAGCCCTCCGCCGCACGTGCGAGCCCCATCAGCAGGGTTGCAGGTGGGCATATCAGCAAATCGACATCCTTGCTGATTGCTCCCTTGGCGGTTTCGATCATCGCCATCAGTTCGACGGCTGAAGATTTCAGCCCGTTCATCTTCCAGTTCCCTGCAATGAGGGGGCGAAGTGAATGATCCATGTTTTCTACCGTTGTTTTGCAATGAATTCCCGCCTATCACGACGCCATCATTCCGACAACGCGTTAGGATCACATCCTGCGCCAGGACACAGAAACAGGGTTGCGAACATGCTGACAGGGATGCGCACTGCTGCAAGCAGCTGGTTGGGCAAGATCGTGCTGACCATCATGTTTGGCTTCCTGATCATCAGTTTCGCGATCTGGGGCATTGGTGACATCTTCAAGGGCTATGGTTCCACCACGGTTGCAAAGGTGGGCGAGACAGAAATCGGCCTTGAGAATTATCGACGGGCCTATCAACAGCGGCTCTTCGAGATCCAGCAGCGCAGCCGTGGCTTCACCAGCGAGCAGGCGCGGCAGATTGGTATTGACCGGCAAGTGCTGAGTCAGATGATGGGCGAAGTTGCACTGAATGAAACCACGCGCAAGCTGGGACTTGGCCTTTCCGATGAAGACATGGCAAAATCACTGGCGGCTCTGCCCAATTTCCGGGGAGTGGACGGGCGCTTCAGCCGGGCGTTGTTTGACAACACCATCCGTGAGGCCGGCCAGACCGAGTCAGGCTTCATTCAGTCGCAGAAGCAGGCAACGCTGCGCCAGCAGCTTGGAGACGCCTTGACCGGCGGCATGGCTGCACCAACAGCATTGCTTGAAATGATCCAGCGCTACCAGAAAGAAGACCGCACGGTCAGCTATATCATTGTTCCCGGCGCCATTGCTTCCTCCCTCCCCGCCCCGGATGAGGCGGTACTCAAAGCTTTCCACGAGCAGAGAAAAGCAGCATACCGCGCACCTGAGTTTCGCAAGCTTCAGATGATGGTGCTCAGCCCCACTGAATTTGCTGCGGATGCCACCGTGAGCGACGCTGAATTGCAGACGGCTTATGAGCGTGCACTTGCTTCCGGACAAATCGGCACGCCGGAAAAACGCCGGATGCAGCAAATCCTTTTTGCTGATGCTCCAGCAGCGCTGGCAGCATTCGAGCGCATCAAGGCGGGCTTGAGCTTTGAAGCCCTGGCGGATGAGTTGAAACTCAAACCAGCGGATACCGATCTGGGTGACAAGGCACGCAACGAAATTGCCGACCGTGCCATTGCAAACGCTGTTTTCTCGGCCGAGGTCAATACCGTAACCGCGCCAGTGCAGGGCCTGTTCGGAAGTGTGCTGTTGCGTGTGACGGCCATCATTCCAGGCACTGCGCAACCGCTCGATGCTGTGAAAGATACGCTGAGGGCGCAGATCGCAAGCCAGAAATTGAACAATGACCGAGGTATTCGCCGCAAGATCGACGATGTTCATGACAAAGTTGAAGAACTGCGTTCGGCCGGCAAAAACCTTGAACAGATCGCCAGGGAAACAGCGCGCACGCTGATCACAATCGACGCAGTTGATGCTCAGGGGCGTGACAAGGCAGGCTCTCCTGTAACAGGCATTCCTGATTCGGCCGAAACCCTGAAAGCTGCATTCCAATCGGATCGCGGGGTGGACAATGAAGCCATCCGCACCCGTGAGAACGGCTATGTCTGGTTCGAGATTGTCTCGATAGAAACCGGTCGTGAGCAGGCGCTCGAGGAAGTGAAAGAGCTGGTGAGCGAAGCATGGCGGAGAGATGAGGCCAATCGCCTCTCCTCCGAACAGGCCGCTGCCTTCCTGAAACGCGCTGAAAGCGGCGAGGCGTTGGATGCTATCGCCGCCGAGCTTGGCGTCTCTGTCGAGCAGGCAGAGAAGTTTACCCGGAATGGCAATCAGGCGATCAGCCCGTCGGCTGCGGCTGTAAAGAGCGATCGTTTGAGGCAGAATCATCCTTGAATCTCCGATGTGAAGTTGGCCG
>JANNRX010000499.1:0-3248 GCA_031401875.1 Hyphomicrobiales bacterium
CCGAGATTCGCGGGCATCGCCGCACCTATATCGGTTCGATGCCAGGAAAGATCATCCAGTCTCTGCGCAAGGCCAAGACCTCGAACCCGCTTTTCCTGCTGGATGAGATCGACAAGATGGGGCAGGATTTCCGTGGCGATCCATCCTCGGCCTTGCTGGAGGTGCTGGATCCCGAACAGAACGCCACGTTCAACGATCATTATCTTGAGGTTGATTTTGACCTTTCGAACGTGATGTTCGTGACCACGGCCAATACGCTCAACATTCCGGCCCCCTTGATGGACCGTATGGAGATCATCCGTCTTGCAGGCTATACCGAGGAAGAAAAGCTTGAGATTGCCAAGCAGCATCTTTTCTCCGAAGCGCTGACCAAGCATGGTCTGGATGCCAAGGAATTTGCGATCAAGGATGAAGCACTGCTGGAATTGATTCGCCGTTACACGCGGGAATCGGGCGTGCGGAATCTCACCCGTGAAATCCAGAATCTCGCACGCAAGGCCGTCAAGGACCTGCTTCTGACAAAGAAGAAGACTGTCTCTGTCGATCTGAAGGTTCTGGAGGAATATCTCGGACCACCCAAATATCGCTACGGTGAAGCCGAGACGGAAGATCAGGTGGGCGTCGTCACGGGGCTGGCATGGACCGAAGTGGGTGGTGAATTGCTGACCATTGAAGGCGTCATGATGCCCGGCAAAGGCAAGATGACGGTGACAGGCAACCTCAAGGACGTGATGAAGGAATCGATCTCTGCGGCCGCCACGTATGTGCGCTCGCGCTGCGTCGATTTCGGCATCAAGCCGCCGATGTTCGATACGAAGGACATCCATGTCCACGTGCCGGAAGGGGCAACGCCCAAGGACGGTCCTTCGGCTGGCATCGGCATGGCATCGGTGATCACCTCGATCATGACCGGTATTCCCGTGCGCCGTGACCTCGCCATGACCGGCGAAGTAACCTTGCGGGGCAGGGTGCTTCCCATTGGCGGCCTGAAGGAGAAGCTTCTTGCAGCGTTGCGCGGCGGTATCAAGAAGGTCCTGATTCCGGAAGACAACATCAAGGATCTCGTTGATTTGCCTGATAGCGTGAAAAACGGCCTGGAGATCGTGCCTGTCTCGCGCATGGACGAAGTTCTCAAGCACGCGCTCGTCCGCGCGCCAGAGGCGATTACCTGGGATGAGGAAGCGGAAGCTGCAAAAGCAGCGTCCCTGGCGCTTGCCCGGAACAAGTATGCGGCGATCACGGCGCATTGAACGGAACGTCAGCAACCAGGCAGAAGAGCCCCGGTCATTCCGGGGCTTTTCTTTGTGCGAAGCCCGTGATCACTGTTGCGTTACTTTTTACATTGCGGGATGCAGCCTTCACACTCCTCGCATAGTCTCCACGTGCTATTAACAGGGAGAATAAGATGAAATTGACATTGTTGGGCAGCGTCGTGATTGCGGCTGGCCTGTTGGCCACACCTGCATTTGCTCAGGAAGGCATGGTGACAACAAAGAGCGCCAGCGATTTTGCAACCACAAAAACCAAACTCACTGAAGCGATCAAGGCCCGCATGCTGAATGTGATAGCGGAGGTTGATCACAGCGCAGGCGCCACGGCAGTCGGCCTTCAGCTGCGCCCGACGCATCTCGTGATTTTTGGCAATCCCCGTGGCGGCACGCCGCTGATGGGTTGCGCCCAGACTTCAGGCATCGATCTGCCGTTGAAGGCGCTGGTCTGGCAAGCCGCTGATGGCGCAGTCAATGTCACCATGAACACACCTGCTTTCATGGGCGCTCGCCACAAGATTGCGGAATGCGCGGCTGGCCCGCTTGGCAACATCACTAAGGCTCTCGAAGGCATTGCAGCCGACGCGACCAAATAACGGAACACGCTCCGTCAGGGGTTGGCTTTGCGCCCTTTCCTGTGCTAATCGCCCTCGACGTGGGCGGTTAGCTCAGCGGTAGAGCTGTCCGTTTACACCGGACCGGTCGGGAGTTCGATCCTCTCATCGCCCACCATTTCTTAGGCCTGTTAAGCCTTTGATATTCTTCAATGCAATGATATTGTTGTGCAATTTGTGGGCTGACTGCTTCACAATGGCTCTGCGCATGAGTCGCCTTATGATCCGCAAAGGCTCCAAACACCAGCAATTCAGGCAGCGAATCCCGGCTGAAATTACCCGCATTCTCGCCACCATCCCAGATTGGTCACGTCCGACAGGATTAGTCTCGATACGACGAACTCGCCTCTAGGCGGCGGGAAAGATCCCATATCGTTCGAGAATCGCCCTGCCGCCGATAGTTTTTAAGCCAAGGCTGGCGCTTCTTGCTTGTGTGGCTGGATACTTGATGATGTTCGCGGCGTCTGGCAGTCCCCAATCTGTAACGCTTCGCGTGACAATCACGGTCCGGCTTGAATCGACTGAAGCGACGAAATTGCGGGCAGCGACAGACGATTTAAGCTTTCCTGACGATCCGAAATTGAAGGAATGATACGGAACGAGTTCTATTGAGGCGACGCGGCGCGCCAGATCAGACAGAGCGCGGCCATAATGGCCGTCAAAGCATTCGGACGCGATGACCTGTGCCACGTCGCGCAGTTTGCTTTCCCACCAGATGAAGCCGCTTGTCCAAGCCCATTTGGGATTGAGAAATACATGATCCCGCCGCTCTTGGCGGATCGACGCAATCAAGTCTTCCCGGAAGGCCGGATAGTTCTGCTCAACGTGATAGTCGCAGGCAGAAAGGCCCGGATTGCTGAGCAGCAGAAGGATTTCCGCTTTATCCAGATCACCGTGATAAGGCTGTGGTAGCAGGCTCAGGTGGAGTGCCGGTCGCGAAAGCTTGCCCCCTTCGAATGCAGCCAGAAACTCTGCATACGAAGAAATGCCGGACTGAATATGGCTTATCGAGTGCGCATCACGAGGATGAACAAACGGCGCACGATCAAGCGTGGCTTCGTCCCAGAAACTCAGGAGTTCGTTTTTCATAGAGCGTCGGATATCCCCACATCCCTGTTACGTCAGCTTGTAATGCACTTTGAGGATTGTAGCCAGAACGCACACACCCTTTCTTCAAAGGTTACCGTGGAGACGTTTTCGCGTGGCGGCGAGAAATTCGTTAGGGCAGCTGGTCGTGTTCGCGCAACCTGTCATGGTTGCAAAGGCAAGGCATGCTAGAGGCAGCATCATTCCGGGGTGTTTCATCACTTGTCTTTCCACTTGATCACTCTGCCACGCCCCATGAACGCATGCTGCCATTACTGCA
>JANNRX010000500.1:0-4566 GCA_031401875.1 Hyphomicrobiales bacterium
CGAGGCTCGCTGCGCTCGCACCTCAGGATGAGGAGAACAGTGCCGTGCACAACCTCCTCATCCTGAGGTGCGACGAAGCGCAGCGAAGGAGCCTCGAAGGACGCACAGCGGTGATGCAGCCCTTCCCCACAAGAGAGGAAGATCAAGATTGAAGCATCGCTCATGCCTTGGCCTCCGAAAGCCGCACACGCGGATCAAGCAGCGAATAGAGGATATCGACGATGAGGTTGATGGTCACAAACAGCGTCACCACGACGATGACATAGGCGACGATCACCGGACGATCGAGGCGCTGGATGGCTTCGAGCAGCAGCTTTCCCATGCCGGGCCAGGCGAAGATCGTCTCGGTGACGACCGAGAATGCGACCAGCGAGCCAAACTCGAGGCCGAGCACCGTGACAATCGGGATCATGATGTTCTTGAGAATATGAACGCCGATGATGCGGCGCTGCGATAAGCCCTTGGCACGGGCGAATTTCACATAATCCATCAGTGCGGCCTCGCGTGCTCCGGCCCTCGCCAGCCGTATCACGAGGCTGATTTTCAACAATGCCAGATTAAGCGCAGGCAGCAGGATATGGGTCCAGCCATTGAACGTGAGCAGCGAGGTCTGCCAGCCAAAAAGACTGGCCGTATTGCCGCGACCGGTGGCAGGAAGCCAGCCGAGCACCACCGAAAAGATCAGGATCATCATCAGGCCGACCCAGAATGTCGGGAGCGAGAAGCCGAGAATGGATGTCGCCATGATGGTGCGCGAGAGCCTTGAATCGGGCTTGAGTCCGGCATAGAGCCCGAGCGGGATGCCGATAATGATCGCGAGAAGCAACGCGACAATCGCAAGTTCCAGCGTCGCCGGCATGCGCGAGAGAACGAGCTTGATCGCAGGCTCGCCATGCACGAACGAGCGGCCAAGGTCACCCGAGACCGCGCCTTTCAGAAAATAGAAGAACTGCTCCCAGATCGGGCGATCAAGGCCAAGGCTCTTGGCTGTTGCCTCGATCGCGTTCTGATCCATCTCTGCGGAGACCAGCAACCAGATAGGATCGCCAATCACATTCACGCCGAAGAAGACGATCACCACCATCGCAAAGATGACAAACATGGCCTGGGCGATCCGCCGCAATATAAAGGCTAGCATAACCAGAGTCCTCGAGAGCCGGGAGTACAATCATTCGGTCTGGAAAAGCGGGAAGCGACAGCTCCCCGCCTTGTGCCCAAGGCCGCTTTGCTCAACGCAAGTGGCCCCCTGATCACATCATTACCTGCGGGCGATGCCGGTTGGCAGCGTGTACTCATCTGCACGCGGTATCATTTTGACAGTCTTGCGGATTGCCCAGGTGTTGAGCTGATAATGCGAGGGAATAATGCCGACATCGTTGAAAGCCATCTCTGAGGCTTCACCAAGCAAAGCTTCGCGCTTGGCATCATCAACGGTTGCAAGCCCCTGTTCGACCTTCGCGTCGAAGGCAGGGTTGGAGTAGCGCCCGCGATTGGCAGCACCTGTTCCCTTGGCGCGGTCAAATGTACCAAGCAGCGCACGCAGCGATCCGGATGTCTCGCCTGTCCCTGCACCCCAGCCAACGAGAATGAAGGAGAATTCTGGCATGTTGTTGGCCCCCCCTGTGGAGGCCCGTGTGAAGAAATTCGCCGGAGGAATTGTCTCGATCTCGATTTCGAGTCCGAGACGCGTGAACATTTGCGCGGCCGCCTCGATGATCTTGGTGTCGTTGACATAGCGGCCGTTGGGGCCATGCATCTTCATCTTGAAGCCGTTGGGATATCCGGCCTCGGCGAGCAGTTTCTTAGCACCATCGAGGTTGAAAGGTGTCGGCTGGAGTTTCTTCGACGTTCCGAAGAAGCTCTTGGCCAGCACCTGTTCGGCAGGCACGGCCTCGCCTTCCATGATGCGATCAACAATTGCTGGGCGGTTGAGTGCCATGGAGAGCGCCTGACGCACCCTCAGATCGCGCAGAGGGTTCTTGATCTTGGAGCCATCCTTGGCCGTGATAAAAGGGCTTTCCTCACGGAAATGGTCCATGTGGAAATAGATCACGCGGTTGGAAAGCGTCGAGACAACTTCGAGGTTGGCGTCACTCTTGAGGCGTTTGGCATCGGCTGGCGGAACCGCCTCGATGACATCAACATCACCCGCAAGCAGCGCAGCCACCCGCGTGGGGGCTGAGGTCAGGAAACGGTACGTCACTTTCTCCCAGTTAGCCTTGGGGCCCCAGAAGCCTTCGTTGCGGACCACGGTGACCCTGTCGCCCGGCTTGAATTCCGTATATTTGAACGGACCAGTACCACCCATGCATTTGGCAGCATTGAAATCTTCCGTGGTGGTCTCGGCGCATGCCTTCGAAATGATGCCGAATGTGGACAGATTTGTCGGCACGAGCGGCGCTGGTGCTGCCGTTTTCACGTGAAATGTGTGGTTGTCGATCTTCTCGAAGCTCATTCCGGTGATGAAAGGCGCGAAGCTTGATGGCGACTTCGGAACATTCGGTAGCCGCTTGAAGGTGGCAAGAGCATCATCCGTTGTGAATTCCGAGCCATCGAAGAACTTGACGCCCTTGCGCAGCTTTATCTCCCAGGTGGTGTCGTTGATCGCCTTCCAGCTTTCAGCAAGTGCCGGGACCAATTTTTGTTCGGGATCCTGATTGATGAGCGGCTGGAACACTTCGCGCGACAACATATTGTTGGGCGAAAGGTTGTGATAATGCGGATCCACCGAGCTTGGTTCGGAGGAAAGACCTATTCGAAGCTCCTGCGCGACCGTTGCCTGCGCCAGAATGATGCCCGCCGCAGCAAGCAAAATGGACTTTGTCCGGACCATGTGTGTCTCCCTTCAGTGTCGATCACATGACCGGATCGTCCACTCTGTCCTCACTCTGCACTGTCAGCGATGGGATGCAAGAGGGTGATCAAAAAAGCAGATCTACCGCATTGCATAACAGCCATCGACAAAGGCACGTTGATAAACCTATATATACAGAAATAACATTTTAAACTATAAATCACATAAGGATATCGCATAGCATTATGCGCGGTGATCTCAATGAGCGTGACAGGCGCCCAAGCCTGCGTGAACTGGAAGCGTTGCATGCGCTGGTCGAGTTACGCAAGACCACGGCTGCGGCGCACAAGCTGGGAATTTCTCAACCCGCGATTTCCCGTGCGATACAGGATCTGGAAGGGCGCTTGGGAAAGAGCCTGTTCCGCAGGGAAGGCGGGCGTCTTGTGCCAAGCTCCGACGGTATCCAGCTCTATCATGACAGCCTGCCCGTGTTTCAGGCACTGGAGCGGTTGGGACGTCTGCCGGGCGAGGCTGTCGAGGGCGAGACAATCCGCTTCATTGCGCCGCCGACAATTGCGCATCGTTTCCTCCCGCATATGCTTGCCGCCTTCCATACAGCGGAGCCTATGATCCGCATGCAGGTCGAGATCGGCGTTACCTCGGATGTGATTGCAAAGGTCGCTGACGGTGCTTTCGATCTGGGCATGACCGATGCCCGTTTGCATCACCCGAGTGTGGCCTTCGAGACCTTCCGCCGGGCCCATGCCCATGCGGTTCTGCTGACGGGTGATCCATTGGCAGTTAAACCGGAGATCACGCCGGAAGATCTTCACAAGCGGCCTTTCATCGCGCTGACCCGGCGCTTTTCCGTCCGCAGCGCGCTTGAAAGCATTTTTCGGGATGCAGGCGTTGAACCGCAGATCGTGGTTGAGGCAGCGACCTCGGCGATTGCCTATGAGCTGGTTCGCGCCGGTGTTGGCCTCTCCCTGCTCAATCCGTTTCCGCTGGCTTTCCGCAGGGATGAGGATGTGGTCATTCGGCCATTCTCGCCCCGTCTGAGCTTCGAATCGTCTTTCGTTCTGTCAACGGCGGCTCCCGTTGCTCCCGTTGTCCGCCGTTTCATCGATTTCGTCCGTCGCCATCAGGCCGAGGACGGCTATTCAAATCCTGTGCGCTGAGGCCCCATGACTGACATTGCAACCACTCTCGCTATTCTGAAGGATCTCGTCGCCTTCGATACCACCAGTCGCAACAGCAACATCGCTTGCGCGGACTGGATCGTGGACTATCTCGCCAGCTATGGCATCCAGACCGAGCGCTTTCCCAGCCCCGAGGGCGACAAGCACAACCTCTATGCCATCATTGGCCCCAAAGATGTGCCGGGCTATGTGATCTCCGCCCATACCGATGTGGTGCCAGTGGACGGCCAGGACTGGTCGACCGATCCGTTCGTCCTGACCATCAAGGATGGCAAGGCTTACGGGCGTGGCGCTTGCGACATGAAGGGTTTTCTGGCCTGCACACTGGCCATGGTCCCTGCAATGCTCAAAGCCGGTCTCAAGACGCCGATCCATCTCGCTTACAGCTATGACGAGGAAGTCGGCTGCACCGGCGTACGCGGCATGCTGGAAACAATCGCGCCGCGCGAGCCCAAACCCATCGCCGCTTTCATCGGTGAGCCAAGCTCGATGCAGGTGATCACCGGCCACAAGGGTGGCCAGCGTGTGGTTTGCATCGTGAAGGGAAAGGCGGCGCATTCCTCGCTTGCACCC
>JANNRX010000501.1:0-3385 GCA_031401875.1 Hyphomicrobiales bacterium
TCCTGAAATTGAAATGGAAGCAACCTTATAGCGGCTTCCGGTTCCTTGTGAATGACGCGACGCAAAAAGGGCGCAGTTTCCCGCGCCCTTGATCGGTGAAGAAGCGAAAATTAAGAACGCAGCAATCTCAGACCGCCGGGCTCCATGCGACTGGCAGCATGCGATACCCCGAACCATCCTTGACAATATTTCCAGTCGCAGGGAATGGCGCGTGATAAAACGCCACCTGCAATTTGTCGGCAATGGCCATATCCAGCATCTTGCGGCGTGTTGCTTCGGAAGCCGCGCCATCCATGTCGAAGACCAGCTGCCAGCTCGGGTTGCGCACGAAGAGATCAGGATGGTTCGCAGTATCGGAAAGCGCGAGCAGCTTGCCGCCGATCACAAAGGTGCAATGTCCAGGTGTATGGCCATGCGCTGCGATGGAATTCACGCCGGTTACCACTTCTGCACCAGGCTTGTATTGTTTGATGCCTGCCTTGAGGGGTTCGAAAACGCGGCGCACATTCTGGAAAGCGCCTTTCATGGCGTCTGGGGCGGCGGCCATCTTGGAATCATCCATCCAGAAGGCCCATTCCGGTTCCGGCACATGGATTTCAGCATTGGTGAAGACAGCAGCCCCTTCCTTGAGGCGAAGGCCGTTGATGTGATCGCCATGGAAATGGCTGATGACGATTGCATCGACCTGCTCGGGTGCGAAGCCAGCAGCGCGGAAATTGCTCATCCAGGTGCCCGATGTCGGTGCCCCGGAATTGCCATTGCCCGTATCGATCAATGTCAGCTTCTTGCCGTCATTGACGACCAGCGTGGTGAAAGGGATGGTCAAACCGTCTGTCGGGCGGCCAGCCTCTTCAAGTGATTTCTGCACGGCGGATACTTCCGCATTGCGGATCAGGCCGTCGAGTGGGCGTTTGAAAAACCCGTCATTGATGGCGGTAACCTGGAGGTCGCCGATCTTGTAGCGGTAAAAGCCCGGTGCCTGGCTTGTGGCCATCGGTGCTGCGGCTTCAGACGGGCGGATATCAGACAATCCAGCGGCAGTTGCGGCGATAGTTCCGGCAATCATGGTGCGACGATCAACATTCATAACGATCTCCCTTTGTAAGCAGCCACAATGTAGCGCGTTTGGTTCGGGCTGAAAGGGTCTGTTTTTTGTATTATAAGCAAAATATCGTGAACGGAGCAGTCTATCAAGCGCGCCGGTTTCCACGTTTTTCACAATTCTTAACCATATCCGACATATCATTGAAAAACTTGTTGTCCTGTAAAAAAATGCGAACAATCGGGCTCGTCAATGAAACTGTCAAAATCGATAAGTCTAGGGCTGCGCCAGCGTATCTTGTTGCTTGGACTTTCGCCCATTTTTGCTCTTCTTGCAGTGGCGTTTTTCGAAAAGCTATCGGCAGACCGGCTGAATGCCGCGTCAATATCCTATGAACAGCAGCGGGAAATCTCCAGTCTGCTGGTCCAGCTGCAATCTGATTTTGCCTCCATTCGTCTCACAGCAGACAATTTCCGATCAAGGATGAGCCAGTCATCGGAAGACGATTTTCTCAAACAGCGTGAGTCTGTCAGCGAAAAATTTGAAGCGCTCAGAATAAAAAGTCTTGTGCACGGAGACAACGTCTTTGCACCTATTGAAAATGGCATCAAAAAGTTCACGAGCTCATTTGAAGAATTCATTGCTGAAACAAACAGGGTAGGGCGAACTGAAGACCAGGGTTTTGTTGGAATGGTGGGGGCAGAAAACCTCAAGATGCGGATCCTTCTGGCTAATTTTGCAAGTGAAAAAAGCCAGAATTTCTCCAATCTCAGTGAGTCTGTTGCGCGTCTTTCAACACTGGAACGCGATTTCCGTATCTATCTCAAGCAAGCACAGGTGAACAATCATGAGGAGCATTTGCAATCCTTGCGCAAGATAGCTGATGTTGTCTTGAAAAATGAAACGATAAAAGGCGAGTTTACAAGCGTGCTCAATCAATATGAGTTTGTTGCCTTCAAATGGATCGACACTGCTTTGAATGCGAGCCAGATTTTTACCCGTCTTGAAGTCGAATACAAAAATACGAACCAGATGTTGACAGATGAAATGTCGACCGCGAACCGGTTGGCCGCTGTGGCTCTCGCCAATCGTGTGGAAATAGACACTTCTCGCAAGCTGCTGCTTTTCCTGACATTTGGTGCGTTTGTTATTTTCTCACTTCTCCTTGCCAGCATGCTCGGTTTGAGTATTAGCCGGGATCTCAAGAAAGTCATGGATGCAATGCTCAGTCTTGCCCGTGGGGAAACATCCGGCTCACTTTCCGTGAAGAGTAAAATTCCTGAAATCAGACAGATGGCCGCCGCAATCCATGTTTTTCGCGACAATGCGATCGAACGGCAGCGACTTATGGCCGAGCAATCCAGCAAATCCGAAATCGAGATCATGCGCGTTCAAAGCATTGATGTGATTATCGGTCGTTTTGAACAGTCGGTACAAACCTCTCTCGATCAGTTGCAGCAGGCTTCATCCCAGATGCAGGATGTCTCGACCGGGCTTGACCATATTGCGACAGAGACAGAGACGCAGGCCATAGCTGCTGCTGGCGAAACCGATCAGGCCGCCAATGCCATTGAATCGGCATCCGTTGCCTCGCAGCAGCTTTCCAGCTCGGTCAATGAAGTGGCATCACAGGCATTGCGCTCGGACCAGAAGGCGGCAAAAGCCTTGTCTGAAGCCGATCATGCCAAATCCGCCATGGAAAATCTGACGTTGCAGGCCGAGCGGATCGGAGAAATCGTCGGTATGATTGAGTCCATCGCGTCGCAGACCAATCTGCTCGCTTTGAACGCGACGATCGAGGCCGCGAGGGCAGGGGAAGCAGGTCGCGGTTTTGCTGTTGTTGCCAGCGAGGTGAAGGAACTGGCCAATCAGACCTCGCATGCCACAAGCGAGATCGCCCAGCAGATATCCGGCATTCGTGCCGCATCGGAAGGGGCTATGACTGCGATTGCCTCGGTGACGGACACGATGCGCGAGGTTTCTCTCATTGCCGCTGCGGTGGCGACTGCTGTCGAGGAACAATCGGCTTCACTGGGGATGATGGCACAGAACGTGACTGTGGCGTCCGAGGGAGCTTATCGCGCGGCATCCGGCATCCGGATGGTTGAGGAAGCGACAGCCTTGACGACGCAGACATCGGCGAAAGTGGCTGGCATGGCGGCTCTGGTTTCGCGGGAATCCGCCGCACTGGACAATCAGTTTGCAGCCTTCCTGAAAGATGTGCGTGCCGCATAGGGCACATTACAAAATTCTGCTGTATGAGTTGCATTCATTCTGCGCATGCAGCATAGAACGCTCCTCTGAAGGCCGGTTTAGCTCAGCGGTAGAGCAGCGGTTTTGTAA
>JANNRX010000502.1:0-4616 GCA_031401875.1 Hyphomicrobiales bacterium
ACATGCCGATGTAAGCGTTCCATGGCGGGCGACAGTCATTCTGTGGCCCGCCTTCCGCGCAAGACCAGGCAATCCGCCACCATTCCATCCAGAAAGTTGCTGTCAACATGACCATAGACAGACATCATGTCACTGCCCTGCAGTTTCCTCCCATTCCCTCCCTGACATCCGTTGCGAAGCTTTTCGCAGGTGGGCTGGCAGGCCTCTTGATCTGGGAAATCTGGGCGCGTGTCTTCACAAAGCTGGTGCTGGGTTACCCCCTGCAACCGGCGGGTCTCATTGACGCTTTGTTCCAGCACAACCTCGGCATCAGCGTGCCGTGGCTGGTTCGGGAGACGTTGCACTACATCGTCGGCATCGTGGGCTATCCGGTGGCTTATTACGTGATCTCGCGATCCATACCGAAGTATGGCCTCGTGCTTGACGTGATCGTCTGGCTGACCTTCACGGCAGGCGTTGCTGCGGCAGCCTTCGCTGGGCGCGGGCAAGGTTTTCATCTGATCTTCCTGATTATTGTCACGGCGATGATTCTTTCGCGCTTTATCAATCCGCACCGCGATATCGCAGACGCCTTGTCGTGGGGAACATTCACTTGGCTCAATGCCCTGGGTATTTTCGCACCGCTTGGCGGGCTGTCGTTCTATCTGCTCGGCGAAGGCGGCCAGCTTTCATTCATGAGCTTTGCGGGTCATGTGATCTACGGGGCCGTTGCAGCTTACATTTTTGAAAAATGGGATCAGGCTGCTCACATGCCGACACATGGACGTGGCTGAATCTGCTTCCCACAATCCGCTTGAAAAGAAATGTCCAAACGATGACCAATCAGGCAGATAAAGCTGACCGGCAGGTTCGGAATGTCCGGCCCCGGGTGGTGATCGTTGGTGCTGGCTTCGCCGGTCTTACAACAGCGCAGGGGCTCTCTCACTCTGACGTTGATATTATCATAATCGACAAGCAGAACCACCACCTGTTTCAGCCATTGCTGTATCAGGTGGCGACTGCTGGTCTGTCACCTGCGGATATCGCCTCGCCCATCCGATCGATCCTGCGCACGCAGGACAATGCCGAGGTTGTTCTGGCTGAAGTCACTGGTATCGATCTCCAGGACCGCGCCGTCGTCACGGCGGACCGACGCATCAGCTACGACATGCTGGTTGTCGCAACGGGAGCAAGCCATGCCTATTTCGGACGCGACGAATGGGCAGCAGTCGCCCCCGGCCTGAAGACCATCGATGATGCCACGGCGCTGCGCCACAAGATCCTGATTGCCTTCGAGATGGCGGAAACCGAGCCTGACGCCGACGAACGACGTCGCCTTCAGACCTTTGTCGTGGTCGGAGGTGGACCAACGGGCGTCGAAATGGCGGGAGCCATCGCAGAACTGGCCAAACGCACCATGGCTGCTGATTTCCGGCATATCGATCCGCGCAAGACACGCGTTGTCCTGATCGAGAGTGGACAGCAATTGCTGGCGGCATTCGATCCTGCTCTCTCGGAAAAGGCGCGCAAGGCGCTTGAGCATATCGGCGTCGATGTCCGTCTAGGACGTCCTGTTATCGGCTGCGATGGTGACGGCGTATCGTTCAGTGACAGCCGGATCGAAAGCCGCACCATTGTCTGGGCGGCCGGCGTGGAAGCGTCACCGGCCGGTCGGTGGCTGGCTGCAGAAAGCGACCGCGCGGGCCGTGTCAAGGTTGCGCCGGATCTCACCTTGCCGGGCCATACCGAGGTTTTCGTGATCGGGGATACGGCCCATGCGCTTCGCCCTGACGGCAAACAATTGCCCGGCATCGCACCCGTCGCCAAACAGCAAGGCGAGTATGTTGCAAAGCATATCGTCGCCCGCCTTGGTGGAAAAAGTTTGCCAGAGTTCAGTTACAAGGACAGTGGCACGATGGCGACGATCGGGCGCAAGAGCGCCGTAGCCCATATCGGGCGATTGCGCCTTTCAGGCTGGCTGGCATGGGTGATCTGGTGCGTGGCCCATGTCTATTTCCTGATCGGTTTCAGGAATCGCTTCGTTGTTGCCACCAGCTGGATGTGGAACTACCTGACCTTTCACCGTGGTGCCCGCCTGATAACGGGGCTACGCAGCCGTCAGTCGAAGTCGTAATCGGGCAATTCAGCAGCACGCCTGCACGCCAGTGCCTTCTTGCCCAGCCATTTTGTTGCCATGACATGTTGCACCAGTGCTCCCACTGCGGGCGAATGTGGACGGCCGCGGACAGTGACAAGATGAATCTTTCGGCGGATTTCCGGTTCAGCCAGTGGCAGAGCTATAACGTCAGCATGGTGGACGCTGCTTCCTGGCATGCATGCATAACCGAAACCGGCCGCCACCATCTCGATGATCCAGTCGTCACGCTCACTTCGGCAAACGGTCTGGTTCTTGATATCATGATCCTCAAATAACTGACTGATATTATTGGCAACTTCACAATTGATGCGCTCAAGATAGCATTCGTCGTCGAGATCGTGAATGAAGATCGCATTCTTTTCCGCCAAGCGATGCGAGCGCGACACGACAATCTTCATCTGCTCCCTGAAAATGGACTGGAGATGCAACCCTTCATCGGATTTCCCGTCCATACAGACAATCGCGGAGTCAAGTTCGCCCTTTAGTAGCCGACTAACAAGACTTGCGGCAACATCGTCGATGATCTCGATCTGGATACCGGGATAATCGTTATTCATGGCCTTTAAAACGCCAACCATTACTTCGGGGGTGATCGTGCTCATAACGCCAAGCCGAAGGGTGGTTTTTTTCAGCCCAAGAATTTGATGGGCAAGGCCCTTGGTAGCCCGCGCTATCTGCCACATCTGTTCGAGATGCGGCTTCATCACCCGGCCAAGCTCAGTCATGTGCGTGTTCGCGCGCTCACGATGGAACAGCGCCCCGCCCAGCTCTTCCTCAAGCATCCGGATTGCACGTGTCATAGACGGCTGTGCAACGTTGCACCTCTCGGCGGCGCGGGTGAAATTAAGATCCTCTGCCGCGGCCAGAAAATACCGTATCTGATGCATTTCCATAAAAAAGCCCCTTGTTTCGATTCGGCGATGGTGTCTGCCGTGGCCAGTTCCGGCGGATCACATCTTCGTATATTCTGATATTTCCGGCTACTGCAATACCTGCTCCGGAGAAGTCGAGAACTGCCTCATGGCGATTGCTTTTTGTCCCAGCCAGTTCGCCAGCATTACCTCCCTCACAAATGCTCCCACAGCGGGGGAATGGGGTCTTCCACGCACGGTCACCAGATTGACCTCGCGCCAGAACTCCGGCTCGATCAGCGGACGCATGATAATGCCGGGATGCGCGACACAGCTTTCCGGCATGAAGCCGTAGCCAAGCCCCGCCGCCACCATCGCCAGAATCCAGTCGTCCCGCTCGCTGCGGTAGACTGTCTTGCAGGAGACGCCCTGTTCCAGCAAATGCGGAGCCAGGTGTCCGATAAATTCGCAATTCACCCGATTGAGATAGTTCAGGCCATCGAGATCGCTGACGCGTATGGCGTTGTCCGAAGCCAGTCGGTGATCTCTCTTCAGAACGATCATCATCTGCTCTCGAAACAATGGCATCAGATGGGTCCGCTCGTCAGCCAGTTCTCCCATTGCGCAATACAGTGCCACTTCCAGATCGCCGGCCAGCAACCGCTTGTGCAAATCTCTGGCACTGGCGTCCACAATTTCCAGATCGATGTCGGGATGATGGACCTGGAGGCCGACGAAAAGATCAATCAGCTGATTGGGTGCAACAGTACACATCACGCCAAGTCGGAGCTTTGTCCGTGTCAGCGTCCTGAACCCAATGGCGAGATTCTTGGTCTCCTGTGTTTCTGACCACACCTGCGCGAGATGCGGCATCACGATGCGCCCAAGTTCAGACAGATGTGTGTTGGCGCGCTCGCGGTGGAACAGGACGCCACCCAACTCTTCCTCAAGCAGCTTGATGGCCCGCGTCAGCGAGGGTTGGGCGACATGGCATTTCTCGGCGGCCCGCGTGAAGTTCAGTTCCTCCGCAACCGCAAGAAAGTACCGGACCTGATGCATCTCCATAGCGATATCCTATCGACGCCAAAGCAACGCGATATTTCACACGGCCGGTCCGGAAGTCCAAGCTCTCTACACCGGATTGATGATCTGACGCCATAGCCCATAACACCCCTTGGTGAATGGAATGTGGCTGCCCAATGCGGATGCAGAGAGGAAAACGGACCCATGAATGGTGTTGTGATGACGAGAAACGCGACCGACGCACAAACCCTTCAGGGCAAGGTAGCCCTGATCACGGGCTCCACGAGCGGAATCGGCCTGGGCATCGCAAAGGCGATGGCTGCAGCGGGAGCCGAGATCGTTCTCAACGGCTTCGGCGAACCCGACGCCGTCGCAGCTGTCCAGGCAGAATTCACCCGCGACTATGGCAAGAATGCACAATATTCCGGTGCTGACATGTCAAAACCTGACGACATAGCCGGGATGATCCAGATGGTGCTTTCTCGACACAATCGCCTTGATATCCTTGTAAACAATGCTGGTATCCAGCATGTGGCGCCTCTCGAGCAGTTTCCGTCCCAGAAATGGGATCAGATTATCGCCATCAATCTGTCATCGGCATTTCA
>JANNRX010000503.1:0-6747 GCA_031401875.1 Hyphomicrobiales bacterium
GGAGCCCGTCGGGATTGGTTTTCAGACCGGCCTGATCAAAGGCGCGCTCCAGTGTCTTGGCGTCACGCTGCAAGAGCTGAAGCGTCTCAACGCGGTCAACAACCAGTTTGGCCTGGACTTCGCCTTCCTTGCTGATCTCCAGCCTGATGTCGATACGGCCCAGTTCCTCCGGATCAAGGCGGATGGAGAATTCCTTTGAGCCGTGCACGGCGCGCAGGCCAATTTCAACAGCTACTGCCTGCAAAGGGACAGGCGAATCGGCCCGCGCCAGACTTTCCGCTGGTGTTGCGGCCTTCAGCGCCTGAGCCTGTTCTGCTGCCGCAGGAGCTGAAATAGCGGCAAGAGCAGGGCCTGATGCTGTGGATTTAACCTGATCAATCAGTTGGGCGGCTTCTCTTGCCGTGGCGCTGAGTGCAGATTGACTGGCGTCACGGTTTTCAGCGGGAGCGGTTTTGCCCGCCTGATCGGCGGGCGCAATGGCGTCCGGTTTCTGTTCTGCAGGGGCGTCACTTTTGACACCGGCATTGGCGTCCGGTTTTGTGAGTGTTGTGGACGGTCCTTGCGTTTCTTGGGAAGCCTTCAGCGCGTCGACAGAAGGTGCTTCTGCTGCAATTCCGGCAACGCCCTGGGTTGTTCCCGTCTGCTCGATTTTCTGCAGCGTGGCTCCGGCAACCGGAACCGCAGCATTGCTTGCAGGGCTGGCGGCATCACCTGCCCCTGTCGCAGCGGCATCCTCGCCTTCCTTGAGGATATCAACGGGTAACTCCCGAATCGTCTTGATGGGCTTTGTCGTGACGGCCTGAACCGCAGCCAATGCGGCTGCCTGGATTTCAAGGGGTGGCGCTTCTGTCAATGCCGCCTGAACAGGCGTCGGCTGGACGGCAACAATCGCCTGCTGGGTTAAATCAGCGGCAATGGTTTCTGCCTTCTCGGCCTCGATTTTGCCTGCTGTGACTTTTTCTGCTGAAACTTTTTCAACCGTAGTTCTTCCGTCGGCCACGGCACTGTCGGGCGTTGAGGATGTCTGTTCAGGCGCTGAAGTATTTTTCACATCCGATGCGCGGTCTGCGCCATTGACCTGGCCCGGTTGTTCCTTGCTGCGCACCGGCGCATCGGGCCTTGCGCCTTCCGGCCTTGTCGCTTCAGGTCTTGGGGTACCGCGCTCCGCGCGCAACGCATCGTCGTTGCGGCGAAGATTGCGGTCATCGATTCGCGCTACGGGCGTAGCATCACGACGCAAGGAACGCTGAACACTGTTGGCTCTTTCTGAGGAAGGCTGGTTCTGGACTTCCGTCAAGGCCTGACCAAAGGCGCGCTTGTCTTTAGGAGACGCAATCGACTTCTTGCGCGCAGCCGAGGCGGCTTGCACGGATGACCCAAGGTCTTGAATGAGCGAGGAAATGGCCATGGACACGGAACTCCAGAAGGACTGACTATTCAACAGCATGTGTCGTGCCAAAAAAAACGATTACTATTTCAGCATCTTAAGATTTCAATTGATGTCATGGACCGGCAAGGCCTGCCTGTGCAGGCAAAATTTGCCCAACCGGCAAGAGGCCCTTCCACGGGCCCAGATTAACCGGTAAAGAGACTGTGCAATGCGCAATACACTCGATATCGCCAAAAAGCCGGAAGAAACCCGCGTGGTCGTCGCCATGTCGGGTGGTGTTGATTCATCGGTGGTTGCGGCGTTGCTCAAGGAGCAGGGTTACGATGTCGTGGGAGTTACGCTGCAACTCTACGATCATGGCGCGGCCATCCACCGCAAGGGCGCGTGCTGCGCCGGCCAGGATATCTATGATGCCAAGTCCGTGGCGGACCGGATCGGTATTCCGCATTATGTGCTCGATTACGAAAGCCGCTTCCGGCAGGAAGTGATCGACCGCTTTGTCGACAGCTACGTGGCGGGTGAAACGCCGATCCCGTGCGTGGAATGCAACCGCCGTGTGAAATTCCGCGACCTGCTCGCGACAGCGCGAGAACTGGGCGCCGATGTGCTGGCTACCGGCCATTATGTGCAGAGTGCCGCGCAAGAGGGCGACGACCGGGTTTTGCTCCGGGCCGCCGATCCCGACCGCGACCAGAGCTACTTTCTCTATGCCACGACACAGGAGCAGCTGAATTTTCTGCGCTTCCCGCTTGGCCATCTAAGGAGCAAGGCCGAGACGCGCGCGCTGGCGCATCGCTATGGACTCGAGGTGGCCGACAAGGCTGACAGCCAGGACATCTGCTTCGTTCCTGCCGGTCGCTATGCGGAGCTTGTCGAGAAGCTGCGTCCAGGGGCAGCTGAGCCCGGCGAAATCGTGCATCTGGATGGACGGGTTCTCGGTCGCCACGAGGGTGTGATCGGGTTCACGATCGGCCAACGCAAGGGCCTTGGAATTGCAGCCGGTGAACCGCTGTATGTCATCCGTATCGATGCTGACGGAAAACGCGTCATTGTCGGACCACGTGAAGCGCTGGCCACGCGCGTGGTCAGGCTGCGGGAGGTCAATTGGCTGGGCGATGTTCCACTGGCGCAATTGCCGGAGGATGGCATCCAGATTGCAGCGCGTGTCCGCTCGACGCGTGTGCCGTTGCCCGGTTCCATTCACCGCGATGACACCGGAGTTTATGTCACCCTGTTTGCGCCTGAAGAGGGAGTGGCACCAGGACAAGCCTGTGTTTTCTACAGCCATGCCGGTTCTGATGCGCGAGTCCTTGGTGGCGGGACTATTGAGCGAATGGCGCAGCCAAGGCCATCCGAACAGGCCGCAGCCTGAGATCTATCAGAGGTATTACCCAAAGATGGCCATCCTTTATGATCTCAAAGAACAGGAGCGCGTCTATGAGCGCTGGGCGCGGTTCTATGACACGCTGTATCTGAAACTGCTGGCACCTTCCCAGCGCAAGGTTGCGGAAGCGGCTTCTTCTGCGGGCAAACGCATCCTTGAGGTTGGCGTCGGTACCGGTCTGGTGCTGCGTTATTACAAGCCGGACACCGAAGTGATTGGCGCAGATCTTTCCGTGCCCATGCTGCGCAAGGCGCAAGAGAAAGTCAGCACGCTTGCGCTGCGCCATGTCACTGGGGTGGTGGCCATGGATGCCTGCCGTCTCGGCTTTTCCGATGCAAGCTTCGATGTAGTTTCCGTTCCCTTCGTTATCACGCTGGTGCCGAATCCGGAAGGCGCTCTAGATGAAATCGTCCGTGTCCTGAAGCCTGGCGGAACCATCGCCATCGTCAGTCGCTTTGGTGCCGAAAGTGGGCTGCAAGCTGCTTTCGAAGGGGTGATTGCGCCACTGATGAAGCGCGTAGGCTGGTCATCATCTTTCAAGGTTTCCCGTGTTGCGAACTGGGCTGCAAAACGGGGAGACGTCACGATGATCGACGTTCAGTCGGGGCTGTATTTCAAGATGGTTCTGTTGCGCAAGCAAGGCTGAGACACGTCGACTTCAGCGCAAACTGCTGGCGAATCCGGTCACACGCGAAACAACTTGCCCATCCAGACCGGCAAATCCGTGATACCCCGCAGCCTGGCATGGATCGCCCTGATCACGACCGCCGTCGAGCCAGACGGCTCTGGCGCGACCCGCTGACCAGGCAATGAACGGATCGACAAGTGAGGGTAATGTCACACGGCAACCATCCTGCCGGTGATGAATGACCAGTGTCCTTGGCAGGGAAGCGGCTGATCCGACATTGGCTTGAAACTGGTCAAGCATACCCGACGTGATGACAATTCCGTCCGGTGCCGCCGAGAGTGAAGAATGCAGGCGTGTCGCACCACGGCTGGTGGCAACAACAACAACGGGCTTGGCGATTGTCTGCATGTGCTTGACCGCTGCTGAAGGACTTCCCCAGGAATCGAGGGTCAATGTTGCAAAACCTGCCGCCGCATAGTTGCTGCGGGTTCGCACAAGCTGATTGCCATTCAACTTTGTGATCGCGCCTTCGCTGGTGATCCCCAGACTGCCGTCCCCGCCCGGCATCAGAATCACGCTTCCGCGTGGTTTGCCTTTTGGCATTGTGAGAACGGCGTAGCCACCAAGTTCTGCAACGGGTTTGTCTGTTGATTGGGCCTTGGCATCCATGGTTATCATGGAAGCCATGAGCACGAGACAAAATCGCAATTTTTTGGTCATTGTCATCTCCCAGGCAGGGTAAAACCATCATGTGCAAGCGCATTTGTCAAATAAGACCATGAACGCATGACAGGGCGACGATCCATGAGACGAAGATCATCTTCGTGCGTTGCAATTCTTGACAGTGGGCGCACCATCCATCATATCCCGGTGGCTCAGGCGCAAGGCCTTGTGGCAGGGTAGCTCAGTTGGTGAGAGCGCCGGATTCATAACCCGGAGGTCGGCGGTTCAAATCCGCCTCCTGCTACCACTTCTTTCATCAAGAGTGGATTGGCTGAGGCTGGCTATGCCTGTGGATCCGCTGTGTGCTCGCGGGAGGCCATCCCGGCTTCCCAACCCAGAATTGCCTGTTTGCGCGTCAGGCCCCAGTGATATCCTGTCAGTGCACCGGTTTTGCCCAGAACCCTGTGGCAGGGCACGACAAAGCTGATCGGGTTACGGCCGACAGCGGCTCCAACGGCGCGCGCTGCTGAGGGTTTTCCAATATGGTTCGCCACATCGCCGTAGGTCGTGGCGCAGCCCATCGGAATTTTCAGCAGTGCGGACCATACCCGGACTTCGAAATCCGACCCCAGCATGACAACCCGAAGCGGCTGGTTATGCCGCCATTGGGACGGATCAAAGATCTGGCCAATAGTATTGCCAGCAAGATCACTGTCTTCCACGAAACTGGCTTTCGGCCAGCGGCGCCTCATGTCGGCCAGTGAACCCTCGCGGCCGCCGGCGGGTTTGCCTGTGTCGCCCGCCTTGCCGGGCGCGGTTTTGTCATCCACCCAGCCCAGTCCCGCAAGGCCCCTGTCCGTCATGACAGCAAGGGCTTCACCGAAGGGCGATTGCTGGTAGCCGTAGCGGAGCACGAGGCCATCGCCCCCATTCTTCCATTCGCCAGGAGACATGGCTTCATGGGTCACGAAAAGATCGTGCAGGCGCGAGGGGCCCGAGAGGCCAACCTCATAGCTTGCATCCATGATGCTGGCACTGTCACGCAACAGCGCCTTGGCGTGATCGAGCGTGATGGCCTGCAGGAACGCTTTGGGTGTGATGCCTGCGAAGCGTCGAAACAGGTGATGAAAGTGCGATTCGGACAGGCCGATGTGGCGAGCAACTTCCTCAAGATCAGGCTGGTGGCGCCAGCGCTGCGTCATGAATTCAAGAGCCCGGCGCACCCGGTCATAATCACTGGCCTGATCGAGAGGAGTTGAAAGCGGTTGCTCTGATATTTTCATCAGCATGGATTTTCCCCGAATGAATGACTGGAAATCATCCTAGCGTCGCTTCAAGCCAGTTTAACACCCGAAAGCTGCGTTTATCAGGCGTGGAACAGGAATTTTTACGGAAGCACTCTTTCTTTCTGCAAAGGAAACTGTGCAATATCCTCTGTAAAGAACCGGTCTGGATAGCAGTCAATCGGTTATTGAAAAAAAACGAACGGTTTGAATCTGAAGCCGTCACTCTGGAGGAACATGATGAGCAAGGCTTCGAATATCTGGCTGAAAAATTATCCCAAAGGTGTCCCGGCGACCATTGATCCGCTCTCCGCAGGAACGCTGACGGACATGATTGCCGATGGGTTTCGCCGTTTTGCCAACAAGCCGGCCTTTGAAAGTTTTGGCAAGCGCCTGACCTATGCCGAAGTTGATCTATCGGGACAGGCTGTGACCAGCTGGTTGCAGGCGCAGGTCCTGAAAAAGGGTGATCGCGTTGCCATCATGATGCCGAATGTCATGGCGTATCCTGTGGTGATGTTTGCCATCCTGCGCGGGGGCTTCACTGTGGTGAATGTCAACCCGCTCTACACGGCACGCGAACTTGAGCATCAACTGAATGATTCCGGCGCGAAGGCTCTCTTTGTTCTGGAGAATTTTGCGCATGTCGTTGAGGAAGCCCGGTCTGGCCTGAAGACGGTCGAGAAAATCGTTGTCGCAACGGCTGGCGATCTGCTCGGTTTCAAGGGCGTAATTATCAATTTTGTCGCCCGCAAGATCAAGAAAGTGGTGAAATCCTTTTCGCTGTCGGGATCACAGACATTGAAATCGGTGCTTGCCGCGCATGCCGGACAGATGCCCAAGCCCGCCGTGATCACGCCGGATGATGTGGCCTTCCTGCAATATACGGGGGGCACGACAGGTGTTTCAAAGGGGGCAACCCTGTTGCACCGCAATATTACCGCCAATGTGTTGCAGGCGGATGCGTGGATCACGCCTTTCATCGATCCTTCTAAAGGCGATACCGTGATGGTAACGGCTTTGCCACTTTACCATATTTTTGCACTGACCTGCTGCTGTATCTATATTCAACGCATCGGAGGATGCGCTTTGTTGATTGCCAATCCTCGCGATATTCCCGGCTTCATCAAGACATTGAAATCATCCCGTTTTACCATGATTTCTGGGGTCAATACGCTTTACAATGCTCTTTTGAACGCGCCTGGCATTGAAGAGGTTGATTTCTCCAACCTGCAATTTGCGGTTGCTGGCGGCATGGCCATGCAGGGGCCGGTCGCCCAACGCTGGCAGAAGCAGACGGGCAAGCCCATTATTGAAGGTTATGGTCTTTCCGAAACATCGCCTATCGCCACGATGAACCTTCTGACGATCAAGGATTTTTCCGGCACCATCGGCATGC
>JANNRX010000504.1:0-2292 GCA_031401875.1 Hyphomicrobiales bacterium
CATGGCCTGGCGCACATCAAGATAGCTCTTGCCAATGCTGATGATGCCGATCTTCGGCTCCTTGCCACCGGAGATGACGATGCGGTTGAGCTTGTTGGCGTGGATATAAGCGACGGCGGCGGCGCGTTTGTATTCATGCAAGCGCTCTTCCTGCGCGATGAAATCCAGCTCGCGCCGGATATTGAGACCACCGGGCGGCATCACGAAATCATCCGGAATGATGATCTTCACACGGTCGATGGAGCCATCAACCGAGGCGGTTGATTCAATGTTTTCCTTGACGCATTTCATCGCGGCCCAAGTGCCTGCAAAGCGCGACAGGCCGTAGCCGTGCAGGCCGTAATCCATCAATTCCTGTACCCCGGCCGGATTGAGAATCGGGATCATCGTATCGACGAAATTGAATTCGGTCTGATGCGCGACGGTGGAACTTTCGGCGGTGTGGTCGTCACCCATCAGAGCAACGACACCACCATATTTCGAAGAGCCTGCCATATTGGCGTGGCGAAAAACATCGGTCGTGCGGTCAACGCCGGGACCTTTGCCATACCAGAGGCCGAACACGCCATCATGCTTGCCTTCGCCGGAGAGTTCAGCCTGCTGCGCCCCCCAGAGTGCGGTGGCTGCCAATTCCTCGTTCAGGCCGGGCTGGAAGACGATACCGGCATGGTCAAGTTGCTTCTTCGAGCGGAACAATTGCTGATCCAGCCCGCCCAGCGGTGATCCGCGGTAGCCCGAGACAAAACCCGCTGTGTTGAGACCCGCCCGCTTGTCCCGCGCCTTTTGCATCAACAACATGCGGATGACGGCCTGCGTGCCGTTCAGGAAGATCTGGTTCTTCGACAAATCGAATTTGTCGTCGAGCATGACCTCACGTAGCGGAAATGGTTCTCCCATGATGGACCTCCTCCATGTCCGTATTCACCGGACGGCCCTGAACCGACGATTGATTGGCCTGGTTCAAATATGTCAGTAATACTGACATAATAGAATTAGCCAGTCAAATCGTCGCCCTCTTTGGCTCTCAACGCAATGTGTATCGGACAGAGTTGTGCCGCAAATTTGTTCGCCTATGATTTTAGTGCGTTTCTGGTGAGAGTCGGATTTCTCTTCCTCTGGAAAATAATGTAGAAAGGCATGCATGATGTTACGCTGCTTAGTGCTTTTGACGGGGCTTCTGGCCGGCGTATCCGTCGCCAGCGCACACCCGCATGTGTTTGTCGCGGCAAAGGCTGAAGTGCTTTACGACGGCGCGGGCAATGTGCTTGGCGTCAACCATGTCTGGACTTTCGACGAGGCTTATTCGGCTTTCGCCACGGTGGGCTTTCCCAAAGGAGCGGATGGCAAGATCGAGGCTTCCAAGCTGGCCGAACTTGCCAAGGTGAATGTCGAATCCCTCGTGGATTTTGGATATTTTACCGAGGCAAAGACTGCGGGCAAGAAGGTTGAGTTTGCGGCACCGCAGAATTACAGGATGGAAGAGAATGGCAATGCGGTGACATTGTTCATGACGCTGCCTCTGAAGAAACCGGTTCTGGGCAAGACCTTTTCCATCGAGGTCAGTGATTCCTCTTTCTTTGTGGCGTTTTCGTTTGATGCGGCGGCGGATGCCGTGGTTCTGTCCAGGGCACCTCAGGGCTGCACGGTTTCGGTAAACCGTCCCAAGGGAGAAGATCTTTCCGCTTTCACCAAGCTTTCGGATCAGACGTTTCTGCAATTGCCCAACAAGAGCGAAATATCCGGTGCTTTCAGCAACAGGGCCATTATTGCGTGTCCGTGAATGGGCAAGCAATCCTGGGTCTGACAGCCGTCAGCTTATTTCTTGTGTTGGTGTTGGACGTGTCTTTGGCGCAGTCTCCACCCAATCCATTTTCTCTCGGCGGGATCGAGGGTGGAGGCGGCAGGCCCACATCCGGCTTTGCTGCTTTTATCCTTGGCAAGCAGGCTGAATTCACGCGCGCCATGACAGCTGCCGCACGGGCAATCAAGACCGATTGGTGGGCCGCCTGGAGTCTGATGGGGCTGGCACTTGCTTACGGAGTGTTCCATGCGGCAGGGCCCGGCCATGGCAAGGCCATTGTCGCGTCCTATATTGTTGCCAACGAGAATGCCCTGCGGCGCGGCATTGTCATTGCAGCGCTGGCGGCTCTGTTGCAGGGGATCGTCGCCGTGCTGGTGATCGCGGTGATTGTCCTGCTGCTGCAAGGCACGCGTCAGTCGATCACCGGGAGTATCAATCTCATCGAAACGGCAAGCTTCGCGGGCCTCGCGCTGTTTGGCTTTTGGCTTCTC
>JANNRX010000505.1:0-2301 GCA_031401875.1 Hyphomicrobiales bacterium
GCTGATCACGCGGCGTGGCCAGGTAGCATTCATGTCGTTGCACTCGCTGGTAACCCCTCCCGCCATTAGAAAAGGGGTGCTCGGAACAACACTGACCCTTACAACGGGCAAGAATGACGCTATCGATCTGAAGGGCGCAGCCTATCTCGATGCCTGGAAGTTCTCGGCACAGCTGAAAGACGCATGGGTCAGGTTCAACCTATCCGCTCTTGAGAAGGAAGCCGCGCGCCTGGAACGGATCCTTCTTGGGGTCAGGGGGTTGACGCAGCCAGCCCGCTATCCGGCCGCGTGCCAGATTGCGCCCCTCCTCGATGACGCCCGCGCCCTCGATGACGCCCGCGCCCTCGATGCCGCGTTGCTGTCAAAGCTGCAGCCCGAGGCCATCGGTCCGGAGGTTACTGAACGAGTAGCGCTTGTCAGGAAGTTCGTGGATGGCCCGCGAACTGCAAGGGCCAATGCCATCGCCGCCTTTGTCACTGCCGAAGTGGATCGCTGGAAGGACTTCTTCGACACGATCGAGAGCAAGCCGCTGACGCCGGAACAACGGCTTTCGGTCCTCGTGGATGAGGATGCAACGCTCGTCCTCGCCGGAGCGGGATCGGGCAAGACCAGCGTGATCACTGCCAAGGCGGCCTATCTCGTCAAGGCCGGTATCCGTCAGCCGGAGGAAATCCTGCTTCTGGCCTTCGCAAAGAACGCGGCGGAGGAGATGTCGGGCCGGGTCGAGGCGCGTTGCGGTGTGCCAATCGTGGCGCGGACGTTTCATGCGCTTGCCTACGACATCATCGGCATTGTAGAGGGTTCAAAGCCAGCGCTGGCCGACCATGCCACCGACGATGTGGCATTCATCAACATGATCAAGCAGATCCTGAAGGACCTCGTTCACAGTATGTCGGAGGTGTCCAAGGCGATCATCAAGTGGTTCGCGCACTTCCTGGTCGAGCCAAAGACCGAATGGGATTTCAAGACGAAGCACGATTTCTACACCCACCTAGAGCGGCAGGACCTGCGCGCGCTGCAGGGTGAGAGGGTAAAAAGCTACGAAGAACTGCAGATTGCCAACTGGCTTTATGAAAACGGCGTCGGGTACGAGTACGAGCCCGTCTACGAGCACAAGATGCCTGAGGCCGAGCGGCGAGACTATCAGCCCGATTTTCGCCTGACTGAAAGCGGCATCTACATCGAGCATTTCGGGGTGCGGCGCCAGAAAATGGCCGATGGCAGCGCGCGCCTGTTTACGGCGCCGTTCGTGGACCGCGACGAATATTTGGCCGGCATGGACTGGAAGCGTGAGGTCCACGCCAAGCATAAGACCACCCTGATCGAAACCTACAGCTACGAACGGCAGGAGGGGCGCCTGCTGACCGGCCTTGCCGAAAAGCTGGCACCGCATGTCACGCTGAAGCCCCGCCTGGCCGACACAATCTATGACCGCATCGTTGAGCTAAAACAGGTGGATGACCTCTCAAGGCTTCTAGGGACTTTCCTGCGCAAGTTCAAGAGCGGTCGCTACAGCCTTGCCGACTGCGAAACCAAGGCCGAGCGCATGAAGCTGGGCGAGCGTGCCAAGGCGTTCCTCGACGTGTTTTCCCCTGTCTTCGAGGAATACCAGAAGCGCCTCGGGGGGCGGATCGATTTCGAGGACATGATCCTCCGCGCTGCGAGCTACACTGAGACTGGTCGCTATGTCAGTCCGTTTCGCCACATCCTGATTGACGAGTTCCAGGACATCTCGCAGAGCCGTGCCCGCCTGGTAAAGGCGTTGAGTGCCCAGCATCCGGATGTACGCATCTTTGCCGTCGGCGATGACTGGCAGTCCATCTTCCGATTTGCCGGATCCGACATCCATCTGATGCGCCATTTCGGGCGTGAGTTCGGCGGAAGCTTCGATGGTGAACGCGGTGTGCACAGGACGGTCGATCTTGGCCGCACCTTCCGCTCTGTCGACCAGATCGCCTTCGCGGCCAGAACCTTCGTTCTACGGAACCCGGCCCAGATCCAGAAACAGATCGTTCCGGCCGGTACGGCAAGGGAACCGGCCATCAGGATCGTGACTGTCCCGAAGGGCGAGGATGAGGGGAAGCTCTCCGGCGTCCTCGCCAGGCTGTCCACAAGGCTGAACGGTGAGGCGGAGGCAGCAAGCGTGCTGCTGCTTGGGCGATATCGCTTTCTGGAACCGGATATGCAGGATCTGTGTCGCCGTTTCCCGAGGCTGCACATCCGCTTCAAGACCATCCACGCCTCGAAAGGTCTGGAAGCAGACCATGTGGTCCTGCTGAATGCCGACAGCGGTCGTACCGG
>JANNRX010000506.1:0-9883 GCA_031401875.1 Hyphomicrobiales bacterium
ATATGCGCCTTTCTCCCATATCCATGGTTTGACACAGGCGCTGGACAGGAGAGGCTATTCGACCACCATCATTGCCAAGGACAGCGGGTCTTATCACGGATCAAGCATCATGTCCCGGTTGATGCGCTATCTCGCGATCAACTGGCAGGCGATCCGCGCGACGGGACACTCCGATATCATGCTTGCGCGAGGCCATTTCGCCCATCTGCCATGGGTTATCTTTGCCTCACTGCGCCGCGTCCCGGTCATTCACGAAATGAACGGCATGCTGTTTGATGCCGCCACCACCCACCGATGGCTGTCTTTTGCCCAAGGCATCATCAGTCTCAGTTACAGATGGCAGTTCGCCCTGTCACACGGCATCACCTGCGTTACTGCGGAAATTGCGACCAATGTGCGATCTCTCAAGGGCAAGGCACCGATCACAATCATCAGCAATGGCGTTGATCTGAGCACTTTTTATCCCAGTGCAGCAAGCACGGCCACCAGCACTCCCGCGCGTCGATTTGCTATTTTTCTGAGTGCTCTGGCACCCTGGCATGGCATCAATACACTGCTCAATGCCGTCGCCCACCCCGACTGGCCAACCGACCTTGATCTGGTCATTGTCGGCGATGGCGCGCAATCGGCGGTCGTCAGGCAGCATGCGGCCAAGGATAAGCGCATTCGCTATATGGGTCTGCTCCCGCACAAGGAGCTTTCTTCCCTGGTGCGCAGGGCGACGATCGGCCTCAGCCTGGTCGAATCGCTGGCTGAGCGTGGCTTGACGGAGGTCTATCCGCTCAAGCTGTTCGAGATGATGGCCTCAGGCGTCCCTGTCATAGGCACGGATGTTCCCGGACAGCGCGAGATCATCATCCAGGCAAAGGCTGGCATGCTTGTGCCGCCGCAAAATCCTGAAGCACTGGTCAAGGCTGTGACTGAACTGCATGCCAACCCCGAACGCCGTACCATTGGTCTTGCCGGTGTCGAGGCTGTGAAGACCGGTTATTCATGGGCACAGCGTGCCGAAGAACTGGATACGTTCATCAGGCAGAACGTCTTCGGAAATTCCAGGGGCAAGAGCTGAGCCTCACAAGAGCTGAGCCTCAAAGATTTTACGCTTCTTCTGATGCGGCCTCTGTTGCCACCGAGATCAGATACTGTCCATAATCACTTCTGGAATATCTCTCCCCGAGCGCCATGAGTTGGTCCCGAGCAATGAACCCCATCGTGTAAGCGGTTTCCTCCGGGCAGCAGATACGCAAACCTTGACGCCGCTCGAGTGCCCGCACGTAGTTGACGGCATCTGTCATGGCATCGGGCGTTCCCGTGTCGAGCCAGGCGTAGCCCCGGTCAAGCCGCGTGACATGCAATTGTCCACGCTCGAGATAAGCGCGATTCACATCCGTGATTTCGAGTTCGCCACGGGCCGAAGGCTTGATCGAGCGCGCGATATCGACAATCTGCTCATCATAGAAATAAAGCCCGGTCACCGCCCAGTTCGAGCGCGGCTTGACAGGCTTTTCTTCAATGGAAAGGGCCTTTGCAGACTTGTCGAATTCAACGACACCGTAGCGCTCGGGATCGTTGACGCGATAGGCAAAAACGGTGGCACCATCACTCTTGGCTCTGGCCACCTGCAATTCGTGACTGAGGCCGGAGCCGTAGAAGATATTATCCCCCAAGATAAGTGCAGATGGGCCGCCCCTGACGAAATCGGCCCCGATGATGAAAGCCTGCGCCAGCCCCTCGGGCCTTGGCTGCTCGGCGTATTCAAGACGGATGCCCCAATCCTTGCCATCGCCCAGCAGTTTGCGAAAATGGGGCAGGTCATGCGGCGTTGAAATGATGAGGATATCCTTGATGCCCGCCTGCATCAGCACCGAAAGCGGATAATAGATCATCGGCTTGTCGTAGATCGGCATCATCTGCTTCGACATCACCATTGTCATGGGATAGAGCCGTGTGCCGCTTCCTCCTGCGAGAATGATGCCCTTCATGCTATATACCTTGCGCTGATGCTGTGAGCGTTTCAATCAGACAGCGCCTGATGCTGTCCTGCCAATGCGGCAGCACAAGGCCATATATGGCACGCGCCTTGCCGGAGTCGAGACGTGCATTCGCTGGCCGTCTGGCCGGTGTCGGATACTCTGCCGTGGTTATGCGACGCACGGAGGCAAAAGGCCCGCCGTGACGCCGCGATTCCTCGAATACCGCCGATGCAAAATCGGCCCATGACAGATCGCCTTGTCCGGCGATATGGAAGATGCCACGCAAGCGCATGTTCCGGGGTTCCGCCACAAGACGGGCGGCAATGCCAAGAAGGGCATCCGCGAGATCAGGCGCATAGGTCGGACATCCGAACTGATCTGCGACAACGCTGATCTCGTCGCGAGACGCTGCAAGCGAGAGCATGGTCAGCGGAAAGTTCTTGCCCTTGGCGGCAAAAACCCACGAAGTCCGCACAATGACATGGTTCGCCGTTGCCTCGCCAACCCGCTGCTCGCCCTCCTGTTTGCTGCGACCATAGGCCGAGACGGGAGAGGGGATGTCGCTTTCCTGATAGGCAGCAGCCTTGGTGCCATCAAACACGCAATCCGTGGAGAGGTGAATGATGGGAACCTTGAGGCGCTCGGCAGTCGCGGCCAGCACACCGGCGGCATGGCCATTGACCGCCATGGCTTCCTGCTGATGGCTCTCGGCAAGATCAACCGCTGTCCATGCTGCGGCATTGATGATCACATCGGGCCGCGCCGTTATGAGGGCGGTTGCGATGGTTTCAGGCCTTGCCAGATCGAGATCCGGACGTCCCAGCGTGATGATATCCCAGCCTTTTATCGGGCCTGCCGCCACCAGGGCCCGCGCAAGCTGGCCATGACGCCCTGTAACAGCGAGGCGCAATACTTGCGGACGCATCAGCGACTCCGTACCGGATCACCGTGAAGGCCAAGGCGCTCGCCCTGATAGACCTTCTCGCGCAAAGGTCTCCACCACCATTCATTATCGAGGTACCAGCGCACGGTCCTGGCGATGCCGGTGTCGAATGTTTCTTCGGCATGCCAGCCCAGCGCGGTTTCGAGACGGCTGGCGTCGATGGCATAGCGATGGTCATGCCCTGGCCGGTCAGAAACAAATGTAATTAGTTCGGCATGGGATATTGCGGGCTGCAAAGCCTCATCGAGAAGCGCGCACACCTGCCGCACGACATCGATATTGCGGCGTTCGTTCTGCCCGCCGACATTGTATTTCTCGCCGGGCTGGCCTGTGGCCAGGATCAGCGCCAGCGCTTTTGCGTGATCATCCACATAGAGCCAGTCGCGAATGTTCGATCCATCGCCGTAGACCGGCAACGACTTGCCGTGCATTGCATTGAGAATGATGAGCGGAATCAGCTTCTCCGGAAAATGATAGGGTCCGTAATTGTTCGAACAATTCGAGATGATAACCGGCAGTCCATAGGTGCGCTGCCAGGCGCTGGCGAGATGATCTGCCGAAGCTTTTGACGCGGAGTAGGGCGAACTCGGATCATAGGCCGTCGTCTCGGTGAAAAGTCCTTCCGGCCCAAGCGAACCATAGACCTCATCGGTCGAGACATGGAGAAAGCGGAAGGCATCCCGTTCTGCCCCCGGCAGCCGGGCCCAATAGCCACGCGCCGCCTCAAGCAGGGTGAATGTGCCAATCACATTGGTCTGGATAAAATCACCGGCCCCGGTGATCGATCGATCCACATGGCTTTCAGCGGCAAGGTGCATGATGCCATCGGGCCTGAAACTCAGGAATGCCGCATCCATCGCCGCCCGGTCGCAGATATCGGCCTGCAGGAATTGATAGGCCGCATGGTTCTCGACAGGCAGCAATGATTGCAGGTTGCCCGCATAGGTCAGCTTGTCGACATTCAGAACCTGCGCCTCCCGTTCCAGCACGAGATGGCGACAAAGCGCCGAGCCAATGAAGCCCGCGCCGCCTGTCACCAGAAGGCGGCGGCCTTTCAGATCGGCAATGGCCTTTGAAGCAGGCTTGATCATGCAAACACCTCGCCCATGTCCCGAAACAGCGGTGCCTTGCGGTCTTTCTCCGAGACGATGGCGGCGTCTTCATGCACGGGCCAGTGGATACCAAGCGCCGGGTCATTCCAGAGCACTGCGGCATCATGCGCCGCACTGTAGGTATCGCTCACCTTGTAGAGGACTTCGGCCCCATCGCTCAGGCTACAGAAGCCGTGCAGAAATCCGGCCGGGATCCAGAGCTGCTGCCAGTTCTCGGCCGAAAGCGTGACAGCCACATGCTGTCCGAAGGTTGGCGAACCCGAACGGGCGTCAACGGCCACATCCAGGATACTGCCGCGCACCACGCGCACCAGCTTGCCCTGGGCCCGTGGCGGCTTCTGAAAATGCAGGCCTCGAATGGTGCCTTTGAGGACAGAGACGGAGTGATTGTCCTGAACCAGACGCATTCCGGGGACATGCGCCTGAAAGACTTCCTCCCGGAACACTTCCGCAAAAACACCGCGATCATCGCCATGCCGTTTGGGCGTGAACAGCAGGAGGCCTGAAAGGGCGAAGGCTTGAACCTCCATACCTCAGCTCCGGCCGATGCTTACATAGCGAAAGCCCAGTTTCCGCATCTCCTCGGATCGGTAGATATTGCGCAGATCAACCAGCACTGGCGAGGCCATCGCCGCCCTGATCCGCGGCATGTCCAGCGCCCGGAATTGCTCCCATTCCGTCACGATCACCACAGCATCCGCGCCTTCAATGCAAGCATAGGGCGTTGCCGCATAGGTGACATTCTCAAGAACGGTTCTGGCCTGTGCCATCCCTTCGGGGTCATAGGCCGTGATTGTGGCGCCTGCGGCTTGCAATCCAGCGACAATATCAATCGACGGCGCATCGCGCATGTCATCGGTGTTCGGCTTGAAGGTGAGTCCCAATACGGCAACGCGCTTGCCCTTTGCATCGCCATTCATGGCTGCGATTACACGTCCCGCCATGTCTTGCTTGCGCTGCTTGTTGACGTGCTCCACGGTTTCAACGATGTGCACCGGTGCCCCGTGATCCTGTGCTGTCTTGATCAGCGCCAACGTATCCTTGGGAAAACAGGAGCCACCATATCCTGGCCCGGCATTGAGAAATTTCGGACCGATGCGATTGTCGAGGCCAATGCCGCGTGCCACCTGCTGCACATCGGCATCCACTTTCTCGCAAAGATTCGCAATCTCGTTGATGAAGGTGATTTTCATCGCGAGAAAGGCATTGCCGGCGTATTTGATCAGTTCGGAAGTACGGCGATCCGTGAACAGCAATGGTGCCTGATTGAGTGACAGCGGACGATAGATTTCCCGCATCAGATCTTTCGCACGTTCATCATCAGAGCCGATGACCACGCGATCCGGGCGCTTGAAATCGCTGATGGCGGCCCCTTCGCGCAGGAATTCAGGGTTGGAGACGACGGCAAAATCACCTTTCGGCTGTCGCTCGCGGATCAGACGCTCCACCTCGTCACCCGTTCCCACAGGCACCGTTGATTTGGTGACGATCACGCAATAACCAGTCATGGCATCGGCGATTTCTTCCGCTGCTGCATAGACATAGCTCAGATCGGCATGGCCATCACCACGCCGGGACGGTGTGCCAACGGCGATAAAGACCACATCGCTGGTTTTCACCGGCCCTGCGAGATCCGTTGTAAAGGACAGGCGGCCTTCGCGCACATTCTTCGCGACAAGATCGGCGAGACCCGGCTCATAGATCGGCATGATGCCCTGTTTGAGCGCATCGATCTTGGCAGTATCCTTGTCGACACAGATCACGTCATGGCCGAAATCGGCAAAACATGCGCCGGATACCAAGCCGACATAACCTGAGCCGACCATGACGATTTGCGCCATTGACGCTTCTCCAAACCCGACCACGTGAAGCCCACCTGATCAGGCAAGGCTGTTTTACGATGACAGCCGGTAGCATCATCGGCCCCGACACGTCTACCGCCGAGGAATTTGACATGGCCATGACAAAAAGGCTCCGACCACAGTTTCCACTGCGCAGGAGCCTTTTCAATTACACAAATACGATGGGTGAGAGCCCTCAGGCCCGCATGCGCATCCTGGACCCAATGCGATCCATTTCCATCTGATCACGGCGCTGTTCTTCCGCTTTTTCGGCGGCAACCTCGCGATCTTGCAGGATTTCGATCTTCTTGAGCTCTTCGAATGCCATTTCCAGTTCGCCTTTGGCAGCGTCCAGCTGTCCTTTCAGCTCATTGGCTGAATTGACAATGTTCTCGCGCCGCACGCGGGCGGCACGGGCATAGGTCGGATAAGCAAAATGCGCAGGATCGGAAATGCCGGCCCGGCGTTCTTCATTGGCGACCTCACGGTCAAGATCACTCGCCATACGGTCAAAATCCGCAATCATGGCTTCGATCTGCGCCACACGGCGACGTTTTTCATCGACCTGAAATTTTTTCAGGCGGATTAGCGTTTCACGCGACTTCATAATTACGCAACTCCGGGAAGCCGGGACAAAGAATAATCAATCAAACGCCCCCGCCTGATTGACCGATGATTTCCGCGAGACGGTTATAACTATCGCTCAAGGAGGTTGCTTCTTCCTTACCTTGGTTCAAAAAACTTTCAAAAAATGGATTCTTTTCGATAGCGAGGTCCACTTCAGGGGTTGTTCCCTTCCGATAGGCACCCAGCCGGATGAGTTCTTCCATGTCCGAATAGGTCGCCATCAGGCGTTTTGCTTCCTGCACCACAGGCCAGAAAAGCGGATCACAGGATTTGGGCATTGTGCGCGAGACGCTCTTGAGCACGTTGATGGCAGGATAGCGCCCGCGCTCGGCAATCCGGCGCTCCATGACAATATGCCCGTCAAGAATACCGCGGACGGCATCGGCAACAGGCTCGTTATGATCATCGCCGTCGACCAGAACCGAGAATATCCCCGTGATTGCGCCACGACCTTCGCCTGGACCGGCGCGCTCCAGCAGGCGCGGCAATTCCGAGAAGCAGGTTGGCGTGTAGCCTTTGGTGGTCGGCGGCTCGCCTGCGGCCAGGCCAATGTCTCTTTGCGCCATGGCAAAACGGGTGACTGAATCCATCATGCAGAGCACGTCATTGCCCTCGTCACGAAAATATTCCGCGATTGATAATGTCAGATACGCCGCCTGCTTGCGGGCAAGGGCGGGCTCATCGGAGGTTGCGACCACCACAACCGCACGGGCAAGCCCTTCCTCGCCCAGATCATCCTGAAGGAACTCCTGCACCTCGCGGCCGCGTTCACCAATCAGACCGATCACCGAGACGTCAGCCGCAGCATTGCGTGCCATCATCGCCATCAGAACAGATTTGCCGACGCCGGAGCCTGCAAAAATGCCCATGCGCTGGCCTTTGCAGCAGGTCAGAAAGGTATTGAGCGCCCGAACGCCCAGATCCAGCGGCGGTCCAACCCGGTTGCGCTTGTGGGCCGAGGGAGGCTCCGCCCGGAAAGGATACAGTTTCGGACCCGGCGTGATCGGACCCTTGCCATCAAGCGGGCGACCGAAACAATCCACCACGCGCCCGAGCCAGGCCGAGGAAGGCCGCACGCCAGGTTTGCTCGGCAGGATAACGGCCCGACACCCCCGCCGGACACCCTCCAGCCCGGCAAAAGGCATGGCAAGCGCATGGGTATTCTCGAAACCGACGATCTCGCAGGGTACGCGATCATGCTGGCTGGTTTCTATGGATACGGCCCCGCCAACCTTCATCAGCGAGAGTGGTCCGGCGATCTCGATGAGCAATCCACGCACGGCGACCACGCGGCCGAACACCTCGACAGGGGCGACATCCTGTATTTCAGCCAGCAGCGCCTGAACCGAGGCGGCGCGTGGCCGAAGTGATTCGGCAAATGAAAGGGAGTGCGATTCGGCAGACATTTGTTAACTCTTGGTGATTAAGGTTTATCAAAGATGAATTTTGCCTTCTGGGTGCATTTCCCGGCTCTGTTGCCACTTGGACGACTTGCGTGATTCGCGTGAGTCTCTTCCGTCCGTTTCCTCATGTGGTGCGCGAGGAGAGCCAATGTTTAAAATTTACTCCACCTCAGATAATTAGCAAAAAACGTGGCTTTTTTCTCGTAAATGCTTGCAGAGAAGAATCAGGTTTTGTTAACCATTTGGCGTTAACGTTGCGTATCGAAATAAGGCACAGTCATCCTTAGGGGAGCCGAACGGTTCAGCTCCAGGGTGTTGTCGATGGGCCATGGCGGGGACCAGAAATATGCGCGTTCTCCTTGTTGAAGACGACAGCGCTACAGCGCAGTCCATTGAGCTGATGTTGAAGTCTGAGAACTTCAATATCTACACCACGGATCTGGGCGAGGAGGGTATCGACCTCGGCAAGCTCTATGATTACGACATTATCCTGCTCGATCTCAATCTTCCCGACATGTCGGGCTATGAGGTTCTGCGCAGTCTTCGCGTCTCGAAAGTGAAGACACCGATCCTGATTCTCTCCGGCATGGCTGGCATCGAGGACAAGGTGAAGGGCCTGGGCTTTGGTGCGGATGATTATCTCACCAAACCGTTTCACAAGGACGAACTGGTAGCACGCATCCACGCCATCGTGCGTCGCTCCAAGGGCCATGCTCAGTCGGTGATCACCACGGGCGATCTGTTGGTGAACCTCGATCAGAAGACGGTTGAAGTTTCCGGCGAGCGCGTTCACCTTACCGGCAAGGAGTACCAGATGCTGGAGCTGCTTTCGCTCCGCCGCGGTACCACGCTCACCAAGGAAATGTTCCTCAACCATCTCTACGGTGGCATGGACGAGCCCGAGCTCAAGATCATTGACGTCTTTATCTGCAAGCTTCGCAAAAAGCTGGCCAATGCGTCGGATGGCAAGAATTACATCGAAACCGTCTGGGGTCGCGGCTATGTTCTGCGCGAACCGCAAGAAGGCGAAAACCGCATCTCGGCCTGATTTCGCTGGATATTATCAGAATACTGGAACCCCGTGCAGATCTGCGCGGGGTTTTTCATTGTCTCCAGCGACCGGACCATGACCACCAGTCCGGATGCAACTGCGCAATGCGCCGCGCAGCCTCTGTTGCCTCTGCCTTGGTTCGAAGAAGCGCAAAGCCCGATGCTCCGCTGCCTGAAAGGCTGGCGTAAACCACATTGGGCACAGATGACAATTCGGCCATCATATCCGAAATCTCCGGCGTCACTGCAATGGCGGCCTGCAGCAGGTCGTTGCCCCGCAAGACCAATGCGCCAACCAGCGCATCAAGATCATCAAATGGCCTCTCCAGCGAAACCAGTGATCGCGTCCTGATGACCGGATTGGCTTTGGCAAAAGCCTTGAACACGGCAGGTGTAGGCGTTGCCACGCGGGGATTGATGAGCAGTACACCGCAGTCAGGCAAGGGCGGCAGCGCTGTCAGGATATCGCCGATGCCCGTCGCCAGCACAGGCCGGCTTGCGAGACAGGCCGGTACATCCGCCCCCAGCCGGGCAGCGAGCGCATGCAACTTCTTGCCCGGGAGATGACATTTCCAGAAGCGGTTCAGGGCACTCAATGCCGCCGCGGCATCAGCCGATCCACCACCGAGACCTGCGGCAACGGGAATGTGTTTGACGAGGCTGATGCGAGCGCCATGCCTGATACCTGCCGTCGATTGCAGAAGTTGTGCAGCGCGCAATACCAGATTATCAGGGTCACCTGCGATAGCCCCGGCATGAGGGCCCGAAATCGACAGCGTCAGATCTTCGGCAACATCAAACGTCAGCTCATCCGCTAACCCGCAAAAGACAAAGAGCGAATCGAGCAGGTGATAGCCATCGGCACTACGCCCGGAAATGTTCAACGCAAGATTGAGCTTGGCAGGGGCAAGGATTTTCATGGGCAAAAGAGGCA
>JANNRX010000507.1:0-2950 GCA_031401875.1 Hyphomicrobiales bacterium
CGTTCGGTTGCCCATATGCGCACCGTGATGGATGGTCCGATTGGTGATGGCTTGCTGAAAGAGTTCGAGAAGCACGATCTTGTCGGTCTTGCCTTTTATGATTCAGGCTCGCGTTCTTTCTACAATTCCAAGCGCGCTATCACCACGCCCGCCGACATGAAGGGCCTTAAAATCCGCGTCCAGCAATCGGATATGTTCGTGGCGCTTGTCTCGGCACTGGGTGCCAATGCAACACCGATGGCCTTTGGCGAGGTCTATTCCGCGTTGCAGACCGGCGTGATTGACGGCGCAGAGAACAACTGGCCATCGTTTGAATCCACCAAGCATTTCGAGGTCTCGAAATTCTATTCGCTGACGGAGCATTCACTTTCGCCGGAAGTTCTCGTGATGTCGAAGAAAAGCTTCGACAGGCTTTCGAAGGAAGACCAGGAAGCCGTCAAGACGGCTGCCAAGGAATCCGTCAAAGTCATGCGTGACCTCTGGGATGCGCGCGAGAAGAGCTCGGAAGCCAAGGTCAGAGCAGGCGGCGCGGTTGTCAATACAATCGAAAAGCAGCCCTTCATCGATGCCATGAAGCCGGTCTATGATCGATTTGTCATTGATCCCGCGCTGAAAGACATGGTCGCCAAGATTCAGGCCGTGAAATAATCCCCTCCCCACGCGGCCCACTTGCCGTGACGTCTTGCCCGCAGCAATGCGGACAAGACGTTAGCGTCATGCGCTTGCGGCCATTCCACTGATGCAAGGTGAAAAGATGCAGGTGCAAAGCCTACGGGGCGTCGCCCGGATCCTGTCGACCTTCTGCGCCCGGATCAGCTTGTTTTCGCTCCTGATTGCCGGCCTTGGTCTGGTCGCCATGACTGTCATCGTGGCCTGGACGGTGTTCGGGCGCTATGTCCTCAACGCTACGCCGACCTGGGGCGAGCCAGTATCGCTGTTCCTGATGCTCTGGTTCATTCTGCTCGGCGGGGCCGTTGGCGTGCGTGAGCTTGATCACATGGGCTTTGATATCGGTCTGCATCACGCAAAAGGCCGCTGGAAGAGTGCCCTTGTTTTCCTCAACGAAGCGCTCGTCTGTTTTTTTGGCCTTGCGATGATCTGGTACGGGACGGAACTTGCGGCAAAAGTCTGGGGCGACCGCCTGCCGCTCATCGGCATCTCCAAGGGCTGGGATTATATCCCGCTCGTGGCAGGTGGATCGCTGATCAGTCTTTTCTCGCTGGAAAAGATTCTCCTGCAACTCACAGGACAAACCCGCCTTTCGATGCCTTTTTTTGGCGGCGATCATTTGGCTGGCGATCATGGTGCAGTTGATCCCGCAACGGCAGGAAAGGTCTGATCCTGTGGCCAGTTTCATTCTCTTTTCTAGTTTCACGACCCTGCTGCTCATGGGCATTCCGGTAGCGTTCTGCCTTGGGCTTTCATCACTGGCGACTGTGATTTACATGGGCATTCCGCCGGTGGTGGTTTTCCAGCAGATGTCGACAGGAATGAATGCTTTCGCCATGCTGGCCATCCCGTTCTTCATTTACTCGGGCGATCTGATGATCCGGGGCGGCATTGCGGATCGGCTCATCCAGTTCGCGTCAGGCCTGGTCGGCCACATGCGCGGCGGGCTTGGACAGGTCAATGTGATCACCTGCACCCTGTTCGGCGGTATCTCGGGATCAGCCGTTGCAGACGCTTCAGCCGTAGGTGGCATCATGATTCCGCAGATGGTGAAACGTGGCTACGCCCCTGATTATGCAGTCAATGTCACGGCCAATGCCGCAATTATCGCGCTGCTGATACCGCCGTCCCACAACATGATCATTTATTCGCTAGCGGCCGGTGGCACGATCTCGATCGCGGATCTTTTCACGGCAGGGATCATTCCCGGATTGCTGCTCTGTGCAGCACTCATGGTGGCCGCCTGGGCTGTCGCGGTGAAACGCGGCTATCCCTCGGAACCCTTTCCCGGCGTCTTGATGGTCGCCCGCTATTTTGTCGCCGCTGTGCCGGGCCTTATCCTGATCGCGATCATCTTCGGCGGGGTGCGCTCAGGCGTTTTCACAGCGACAGAATCATCCTGCGTCGCAGTGATCTACGCTTTTCTGGTAACACTGCTCGTTTACCGCGAATTGAATTTCCATGGTTTTGTTGCAGCAACCCTTGGAGCCGTCCGCACCACGGCAATGGTCCTGCTGGTGATCGGGGCTGCCAGTTCGTTCGGCTGGCTGATGGCCTTCCTTCAGGTGCCCGCCGCAACAATCGCCCTGATGCAATCGATCTCCGACAATCCGATTGTCATCCTGCTTTTGATCAATGTCATCTTGATGGTGCTGGGCACTTTCATGGATATGGCACCGATGATCATCATCTGCACGCCGATTTTCTTGCCCGTGGTCAAGGCCATTGGCATCGATCCGGTGCATTTTGGCGTCATTCTCATCCTGAACGCGGGGATAGGACTGAACACGCCGCCGGTGGGCTCAGTGCAGTTCGTGGCGTGCGCCATCGGCAAGGTCTCGATCAGCGAGAGCATGCGGACGATCTGGCCGTTCTACGGTGCCAGCGTCGTCGTGCTCTTGCTGGTGACGTATGTGCCCGCCCTCTCACTGTGGCTGCCTGCCGCGTTCCGTTAAAGCGGCGGCATGTTGCGTTTGCATTGACTTGTGCGGCGCAACATGGCATAGGAAGTTCTGTGGCCAACGCCACGACATACGCTCCAGTTGCGTGATGAGCCGACATCCGGCCCAAGCTGTTGAGTGACTGGTTTCTCGAAAACCACTGATTTCCCGATCACGCTGGGGCATCATCCCCTCGCCCGCATGACCAAGGACCATCCGGTCCTCTGGAATCATGCCTCGCGCACGGCCAAGCCGATGCGCAGGAATAGATACCTTGACACAAACTTCCCAGACTATGCCCGCCACACCCGCGGGCCTCACCTTTGCTGATCTCGGCCTTG
>JANNRX010000508.1:0-3586 GCA_031401875.1 Hyphomicrobiales bacterium
TGAGCATGGTGAGATGGAAACGGGCCGCCTGCAAGGACAAAAACCTTCCCGATAGCGCTGCTATCGGCGCGTCTTTTGTCCTTTCATTCAGCCCATTTCGATCTCATCCACCATTTGTTCCTAACTGACGACAGGCCCTAGACCATTGCCTTCAGCCGGGCCGTCATCAGGGCCAGCGCTTCCCGCGCTCCCGGATAGACCGAGGTCAAATGCAGAAAGCCGTGGCTGGCACCCCTGAAGAGATCAAAACTGTGGGGATGGTCCTGCCGCTTGCAGGTCTCGCGGAAATCCAGGGTATCATCGAGCAGGCAATCGCATTCGGCCGCAAAGAGAGCGAGAGGTGGAAGCCCGGCAAGCTCCGCCTCCAGCGGTTCCATGAGAAACGGATCAGCATGGGCAGGGTCAGGATGAAGCCCAGGTGGCAGAAGCTGATCCCAGAACCAGCGCATTTTGGCCGATGAAAGACCGATGCCATTATTGCCATAAGCGTGATGCGACCAGGTGTCGAAGCGCCTCGCATACATGCCATAGGCAAGCGCAGCTCCCTGAAGTTGTGGCAAGCCGCGCTGCCGCAGCGCCAGCATGAGGCCAACGCCCAGATGAGCGCCAGCCGAATCGCCCAGAACCACGATCCGCGCGGGTTCATGCCCGAAGCGCGCGCTCCATTCCCGCCCGCGCATGGCGGCAAGGGCCGTCAGGGTATCTTCAAGCGGAACGGGAAAACTGACTTCGGGAGTGCGTCTGTAATCCACGGCAAAGACCCGCATGCCGCTCAGCACTGCCAGCGCGCGGATCAGATGGTCATGGGTATGAATGTCGGCAAAAGCATAGCCACCGCCATGGCAATAGAGCAGCGCCGGAGTATCCGCCTTCGCGCCCTCGGGAATTGCAACTTTAACCGGTACAGCATGCCCATCCGGTGCCGTGGCTTCCACGATGCTGATATGCGCAACAGCACTGCGCGGTTCGGCGATAGCCCTGAAATATGCTTCGTTCTGAAGCCGGGCCTCGGCAATCGGCATGGTGAGCGGATCACCCGCCAGCAGGCCGCGCCTTGCCAGACCGGCAAGCAGTTCCGAAAGTGCTGGATCCAGGGATGCTTTCCGGCGGTCCGTCATCGTATCGCAGAGCGCGCACATGGGTTCAGACCTTCGCCCGTGGATCATGCCGGGCCAGACGCGCCAGCAGATAATCAATTTCGGAGCGTGCTGCCGCTGTCAGGCCCGCTGCCGGTTTTCTCTGTGTGTCGGAGGCGATAAGGCCACGTCGCATCAGCACATATTTGCGCACCGCGAGCCCGACGCCGGGCTGCTGCTCATATCGCAGCAAGGGTAGATGCGCATCGAAGAGATCATGCGCGCCATCGCGGTCGCCAGCCCTGGCGAGGCGTACGACATCGATCAGCATTTCAGGAAAGGCATAGCCCGTGTTGGAGCCATCCGCGCCGCGCTCCATTTCGAAGTCGAGAAACAACCCGCCATTCGCCACCAGAATGGAAAGATCACGCAAGCTGCCCTCCTTCTGGAAGGCGCGTAGAATGCTGATCTTCTCAAGGCCAGGCCAATCCTCCGCCTTCAGCATGATGCAGGACGGGTTGTCCATGACAATGCGGCGGATCACGCCCGGAGTCATCATCACGCTGGTGATGAGCGGGTAATCCTGGATGACGAAGGGAATATCCGCGCCTATCGCATCGACGGCCTGCGTGTAATATCCCACGATCTGGTCATCGGTCCGCAAGGTGTTGGGCGGGGCGATCATCACGCCTGCCGCACCCGCATCCATGGCGCCACGCGCCAGCATGCGCATTGCAGCAAATCCCGGCGCCGACACGCCGACAATCACCGGGAGATCTGCCATGACACCCGCCGTGAGGCGAACGATTTCAAGAGATTCCGCAGCTTCCAGCTTGGGCGCTTCCCCCATGATGCCCAGCACCGTGACGCCATCGGCTCCCACAGCCCGGTAATGCTCCATGAGCCTTGTCAGGCTTGCCCAGTCAATGCGGCCATCGCTGTCGAAGGGCGTTGGCGCAATGGGAAAGACCCCCGCCGCGGCGGCTGTAAGGGGCGCGGCCTTCAGAGAGGTTGCTTTGATCTGCATGGTTTCAACATTCTGTTTGCAGCCATTGTCAGCGGCCTGCGTCAAATTGCATAGGAGAGACAGTGGTGCTTTTCCCAAACATGGCTATATGTCAGCCTCGTTCCTGCAACAATCCAGAAACTGACGATTGATGTCTTCTCAAAACTCTGCGCTTGCCCTTCGCTATGGAACGGACAACGCCCCGACGACAGGTTCTGTGAACGAGCTTGCAGCCAATTCTGTGATCAACCTGATGCTTGCACACCGTTCGGTTCGCAGCTTCAAACCAGATGCTTTGCCTGAAGGGACACTGGAGATTCTGGTGGCGGCTGCGCAATCGGCTGCAACCTCCTCAAACCTTCAAGCCTGGAGTGTTGTGGCGCTTGAGGATCAAGAAGCCAAGGCCCAATGCGCGGTGCTGGCAGGGGGGCAAAAGCATATTGCGGATTGTCCGCTTTTTCTGCTTTTCATTGCGGATCTTGCCCGCCTGAATCAGGTGGCTGAATCCGTTGAAATTGCCCATGACGGCAATGATACGTTCGAGATGTTTCTGGTTGCCGCAATTGACGCTTCATTGGCCGCCCAGAACGCGACACTTGCAGCCGAAAGCCTTGGTTTGGGCACGGTCTATATCGGTGGCATGCGCGACAAGCCGGAAGCCGTGGCCGCCTTGCTTGGTCTGCCTCCCGCAACTGCCGTCGTGTTTGGCCTTTGTGTCGGATACGTTGTCGAAGGCAAAGGGGGCTCGGTCAAGCCGCGGCTGCCACAGGAAGCGGTGCTGCATCGCGAGCGTTATGATTCACCCCGGCAGGATGAAGCGATCACGCGCTACAATGCCGCCATGGTAGATTTCTATGTTCGCGAAAGCATGAATGTGCGGGGCGACTGGTCCCGCCATTCTGCAAAGCGGATCGCGGGAGAAGCAAGCCTTTCGGGGCGGCATCTTCTGATGAAAACATTGCGCCGCATGGGGTTTTTCAAGGCAGAATGAGTGTCTGACAGTGGATATCTGGACGGCCCCCATTCTGGAGTTGCTTGTGTTATTCAACCGTTATTCACCTGCGTCGCATATATGCTGCATTGCAAAAGAAACGCCTTTCAGTCAGAAGAGCGCAACTAAAACAGCTCGCCCAGGCTGATCGATAGGCTGATGGCGCAAGGGTATGGAGTGGACAATGACCGGGGCAAAAACCGCCAAATGGGTCTACACATTCGGCGACGGCAAGGCCGAGGGCGAGGCGGGCATGAAAAACCTGCTGGGAGGCAAGGGTGCCAACCTGGCGGAAATGTCCAATCTTGGACTGCCTGTGCCTCCGGGATTTACCATCTCGACCGAGCTTTGCACCGCCTACCTCGAGAATGACAAGCACTATCCGGCAAGCCTGAAAGGCGAGGTCGATACGGCCTTGAAGCATGTGGGTGCGCTCACGGGCCGCATTTTCGGGGATGCCCGGAACCCGCTTCTTGTCTCCGTGCGCTCGGGTGCCCGCGCCTCGATGCCGGG